>NZ_BAXF01000396.1:0-2039 GCF_001310435.1 Arthrobacter sp. JCM 19049
CTCCGGCGCCCCGGCGGTGACTAGGCCTGCCAGTGCGGTGATCAGCTTGCGGGCCTCGTCCAGGTCCTTCAGCTCGGCGGCGTCCTTGCCCTCGGCCAAGCCGCACTTCACGGCGGCGGCGCTCATCAGGTGCACCGCGGCGGTGGTGATGATTTCAACGGCAGGAACCTCGGCGATATCGCGGACCTGCTGATCGACGGCCTGCTGCATTGAATTGGAATCTTCGGTACTCATACTGCTAAGCTTGTCACAGACCGACTCGATTGGGTTACTTGGTTCTGGCCTGAAACAGGTTATGTGACCAAGGGATCATGATCGAGACATGCAAGTGGAGGCCATCTCCCACCCGCTGTCGCCGTGCAGGCGTCCGGGTACTTCGGCGGGAATCCCTCACGTGGATTCCAAGGCAGCAGGGTTCAGTAGATCACTGGTGCCGTAGTCGACTTTGTGGCCTTCGCCTGCATCAGCAGCGGAGGCCTTTTTCGTTGCTGGGCAGCACTACTTACGACTAACAGGAGTTACACATCAGCGATCCACGCATTAACGAGCGCATTCGCGTACCTGAGGTACGCCTCGTTGGCCCAAATGGTGAACAGGTGGGAATTGTCCGCATCGAGGACGCCCTGCGCCTGGCTCACGAATCCGATCTCGACCTGGTCGAGGTGGCCCCCAACGCCAAGCCTCCAGTGTGCAAGTTGATGGACTTCGGCAAGTACAAGTACGAAGCCGCCGTCAAGGCACGCGAGGCCCGCAAGAACCAGACCAACACGGTCCTGAAGGAAGTCCGCTTCCGCCTGAAGATCGACAAGCACGACTACGAAACCAAGGTCGGCCACGCCCTGCGCTTCCTGGGCGCCGGTGACAAGGTCAAGGCCATGATCCAGTTCCGTGGACGTGAGCAGCAGCGCCCGGAGATGGGCATCCGCCTGCTGGAGAAGTTTGCAGAGGACGTTGCGGAAGTTGGAGCCGTTGAGTCCAACCCGCGCATCGATGGCCGCAACATGGTCATGGTGGTCGGTCCGCTGAAGAACAAGGCCGAGGCCCGTCGCGAACAGCAGCAGAAGTCCGGCGGTCGTGGTTCCAAGCGCCGCGTCGCCACCGAGCTCCGCAGGAAACCTCGGGGCAGAACGTGGCCTCCTCCATGGACGACGAGGCTCGCGCCAAGCTGGAGCAGGCACGGGCCCAGGCCGAGGGCGAGGCGTAAGCCAAGCCCTCCGGGTTCCCCGGAACCCGCCGCCTTCAGGGCGAACCGGTCCTTCCTCCGCGGAAGGGCCGCACTAGAAAAGAACAACAGCGGTCGTCTCGCTTTGAGGGGCCCGCTTCGGATGATCCCCGACGGGTCCTACACGGATCCGATCGGAGCACGTAAGGAGAACGGCAGCTATGCCGAAGTTCAAGACTCATAGTGGCGCCAAGAAGCGCTTCAAGGTGACCGGCAGCGGAAAGCTGGCGCGTCAGCAGGCCAACCGCCGCCACTACCTGGAGCACAAGTCTTCCCGCATCACCCGTCGCCTGGCCTCTGACCAGATCGTTGCCAAGGCCGATGTGAAGACCATCAAGCGGATGCTGGGCCTCTAGGCCTTCCCCTTCGCAAGCAGTATTCGGGGAAGCCTTACCCCAACCAACCACTAGTTTTCACCGCCGGAGAAGGACCTTCGCCAGCGGGAACAAGATTTGAAGGAGTACACACGTGGCACGTGTGAAGCGGGCAGTCAACGCCCATAAGAAGCGTCGCGTCGTAATGGAACGCGCCAAGGGTTACCGCGGTCAGCGTTCGCGCCTTTACCGCAAGGCCAAGGAGCAGCTGCTCCACTCGTTCGTATACAGCTACAACGACCGCCGCAAGCGCAAGGGCGACTTCCGCCGCCTGTGGATCCAGCGCATCAACGCCGCTGCCCGCGCCAACGGCATGACCTACAACCGCCTGATCCAGGGCCTGAAGGCCGCCGAGGTCGAGGTTGACCGCCGCATGCTGGCCGAGCTGGCCGTCTCCGACGCCAACGCCTTCGCCGCGCTGGTCCAGGTAGCAAAGGGTGCCC
>NZ_BAXF01000397.1:0-2032 GCF_001310435.1 Arthrobacter sp. JCM 19049
CCACCGGCGGACGTGGCGTCATCGGGCATCGCGCCCTGGGTCGGCTTGGTGTCTCCGGGTTTGGCGTTGTCCCGGGGGTCGGTATTGTCCCCGGCTGCGGTGCCGGTGTAGTCATCCTCCATGGCCGCGGCGTCCAGCTCACCGTCCTGGGTCAGCTGCACCACCAGGGCGCCAGCGGAGCCGGCTGCCGGAAGCTGATCGCCTTCTGCCGGAACATTTCCAGCAGCGCCAGAAAGCGCACCACGACCACCAGCTGGCTTTCGGCGTCGGCCACCAGCTGGGTGAAGTCCAGGCTGCCGCGCTCGGTGAGCATCCGGTGCATGGTCTCGGCTTCCTGGCCGATCGTGACATTCGCCCCGTGCAGGTGGGAGATCCCCACTTCGGTCTCCGGCTCGGGTTTCGGGGCCAGGCCCTGGCGGGCGATCTGGGCGAACTGCTGCGGGGTGATGTTGAAGATCAGCTCGGGCAGCAGCGCCGCGAAGTGCGGCTCCAGGGGCACCTCGCGCGGAATGTGCGCGGATTCGGCGTCGTAGTGGTCGCCCAGCACTGCGGCCGCCTCCTTGAACGCCTTGTACTGCAGCAGCCGGGCGAAGAGCAGGTCCCGGGCCTCAAGCAGTTCGAAGTCCTCGTCGTCGGCCATTTCCCCGCGCGGCAGCAGCCGGGCGGCCTTCAGGTCCAGCAGCGTGGAGGCGACCACCAGAAATTCGGTGGTCTCATCCAGCATCTTCAGCCCGTCGCCGGGCTGGGCCTGCAGGGCGCGCAGGTAGGCGATGAATTCGTCGGTGACCTCGGCGAGCGCCACCTCGGTGATGTCCAGCTCGCGCTTGGTGATCAGGTGCAGCAGCACGTCGAACGGCCCGTTGAAGTTGGCCAGCTCCAGGTGGAACCCGCTGCCGCCGGCGGCGGCTCCTGACTCCGCTCGTCGCCGGCTGGCGCATGCGTGAGCGTGGCGGTCATTACGGGGCGCCGCCGCGGTAGATCAGTTCCTTGGCCAGGTTGCGGTAGGACTCGGCGCCGGGGTGGTTCGAGGCGTAGGAGGTGATCGGTTCGGCGGCCACGTTCGCGTCGGCGAACTTGATGGTGCGCTTGATCACGGTTTCAAACAGCTTTTCCCCGAATGCCTCGTCCAGCCGGCCGATGACCTCGCGGCTGTGCAGCGTGCGGGCGTCGTACATGGTGGCCAGCACCCCGTCGACCTCCAGCATCTGGTTCAGCCGGTCCTTGACCTTGTCGATGGTCTCCATCAGCAGCGCCACCGCACGCAGTGCGAAGAACTCGGCGGTCAACGGGATGATTACCCCGTGCGCGGCCGTCAGCGCGTTGATGGTCAGCAGCCCCAGGGAGGGCTGGCAGTCGATGAGCACCACGTCGTAGTCGTCGATCACCTCGCGCAGCGCCCGTTCCAGTGCCTGCTCGCGGGCGACCTCGTTGACCAGCTGCACCTCGGCGGCGGAAAGGTCGATGTTCGCCGGCAGCAGGTCGATGTTCGCCACCTCGGTGGTGCGGATCGCGTCGCGGATCCCGGTGTTGCGCTCCATCAGCACGTTGTAGACGGTCACGTCCAGCTCGTGCGGGTTCATCCCGAAGCCGGCCGACAACGCACCCTGGGGGTCGAAGTCCACCAGCAGCACCTTGCGGCCGTATTCGGCCAGCGCCGCGGCCAGGTTAATGGTCGAGGTGGTCTTGCCCACCCCGCCCTTCTGGTTGACCATCGCGATGACCCGGGCCGGACCGTGCGACGGCAGCGGCTCGGGTTCGGGAAATCGGTCAGCGGCTTGCCGGTGGGTCCCACCGGCTTTGGTTCCTTGAGCATTCCTGCCCCGCGGATCTTGCCCTGTTCCTCGCTCACGATTGGCGAACCACACTTCCCATTCGGATCGGTCATTTGCTTGTCTACAGGTTATCGCCCGACGTGGCTCATTTAGGGGAATTTCCCCTCTTGCACGGCGAGCCTTGACCTTGAACCTTAACTCAAATGCTGTATATACGCTGAAGATCCCAAAGAGCGGCGCTGCCCGGCGCCGCGGCGGGA
>NZ_BAXF01000398.1:0-2022 GCF_001310435.1 Arthrobacter sp. JCM 19049
CTGCGGCACCGGGCCTAGCGCCCGGTGCCGCCGTAGACGGTGGCCTCGACCTCGGCGTCCAGGTTGAACGCGGTGTGGATCGCGCGCACCGCGTCGTTGAGCTTGTCCGCGTCGGTGACCACGGAGATGCGGATCTCCGAGGTGGAGATCATGTCCACGTTGATCCCGGCCTGGTGCAGCGCCTCGAAGAAGGTGAAGGACACCCCGGGGTTAGAACGCATCCCGGCACCGACCAGGGAGAGCTTGCCGACCTCCTCGTTGTACTCCAGCTCCTCAAAGCCGATCTCGCCCTTGGCGGTGTTCAGCGCATCGAGCACCCGCTTGCCCTCGGTCATCGGCAGGGTGAAGGAGATGTCGGTCTTGCCCGAGCCCTGGGTGGAGATGTTCTGCACGATCATGTCGATGTTGGCCTGCGCGGCGGCGATGACCCCGAAGATCTGCGCGGCCTTGCCCGGAATGTCGGGCACGCCGATAACGGTGACCTTCGCCTCGGAGTGGTCGTGGGCGACACCGGAGATGATTGGCTGTTCCATGGGTTCTCCCTCTTGGATGGTGATCTTGTCGTCCGGGTCGGGGATGACCCAGGTACTCATGGGTGCTGAATGAGGAGCGCACGTGCAGCGGCACGCCGAAGCGGCGGGCGTACTCCACGCAGCGCAGGTGCAGGATCTTCGAGCCGCTGGCGGCCATCTCCAGCATTTCCTCGCTGGAGATCTTCTCGATCTTCTGCGCCGAGGAGACCACCCGCGGGTCGGCGGTGTAGATGCCGTCCACGTCCGTGTAGATCTCGCAGACATCGGCGTCCAATGCCGCGGCCAACGCCACCGCGGTGGTGTCCGAGCCGCCGCGGCCCATGGTGGTGATGTTCTTGGTTTCCTTGCTCATCCCCTGGAAGCCGGCCACGATCGCGATATACCCGCGCTCGATCGCCCGGTGCACCCGCTGCGGGGAGACCTCCATGATGCGGGCCATGCCGTGGGAGCATCGGTGATCAGCCCGGCCTGCGAGCCGGTGAAGGAGGCGGCCTGTTCGCCCAGTTCGTCGATGGCCATGGCCAGCAGCGCCATGGAGATGCGTTCCCCGGCCGAGAGCAGCATGTCCATTTCCCGGGCCGGGGCGTTGGTGGTGAGCTGGGCTGCCAGATCCAGCAGGTCGTCGGTGGTGTCACCCATGGCGGAGACGACAACGACCACGTCGTTGCCGGCGGCCTTGGTGTCAATAATCCGGCGCGCAACACGCTTGATGCCTTCGGCATCCGAGACGGACGAACCACCGAATTTCTGGACGATCAGGCTCATGGGCAAGCACACTCCAACACTGAGAGTTGTTGAACCACGCCTGTGGCAACAACCATGATGTACGCGCGGCAGCCAGCCGATTTTGGCCGGCGCGGCCACGGTATTTCTATCAGTGTCCTATTGTGACAGCAGGTGCCCCACTTGACCTAGTTGCGGTTCTTAACATTAGTCATATTGCCCAACATCTTCGCAACATGCTGTTGAAATCGTTTCCCGCAAGCCCGATCGACCGGTCAAAGGGCGGGATCGCGTGGCCGGACCGGCTCAGGAGGGCAGCTGGGCGAGCAGCGAGCGCCAGTAGGACTTCCAGTTCTCCACCAGATCCGGATCCATGATCCCGCTGTGGTTCACCACCACCGCGGACTTGGCACCCTTGGCGCTGATGTTCACCGCGATCCGCGCCCCGTCCTGCAGCCCGATGCGCCAATACCGCCATTTCGGGGTGCTGCTGGCGCGCCCGGCTCCTGGATCGGCACCCCGTTGAAGTCGCCGCGTTCCTGGACCAGCTCCTGCCAGCGCTGCAGGGCCTGGTCCATGTCGGCGTCAATGGTGCGTGAGACGGAGAACTGGAAACTGCCGTCGTTGGCCTGACCCGGCAGCCGCCGTTCGATGTGCTGCTCATAGGCCACCGCCACGCTCTGGGCCCACCAGCCGGAGTTCTCCACCCGGTGCGGCATGCGCTGCTCGGCCAGCTCGGCGATGCGCGCGTGGGCCAGCGTCTGGG
>NZ_BAXF01000399.1:0-2017 GCF_001310435.1 Arthrobacter sp. JCM 19049
CGCATCGGATGCGGCGCCCGGGCCGCCACCGGACCTTGGCGGCACACCGCCCACGGACCCCCAGGAGTTTGCCACCGTCGGGGAAGGCAGTTTGACCATGTCCTTCCTCAAGTCCGGCCTGAAGGTGCGCATCGACCCGACCAGCGGATTTTGCCGGTCGCCAAACAGGCCGGGGTGCGCATCGGGCCAACTGCCAGGAGGGCATGTGCGGCTCCTGCAAGGTCATCAAGCTCTCCGGTGAGGTGGACATGAACCACCAGGCGGGATCCGGGCCCGGGAAATCGAAGCCGGAAAATTCCTGCCCTGTTGCTCCACCGCGAGCACGGACCTGGTCATCGATGCCTGATCCGGTCCGTACTCCCGACCCTGGCGGGAGGACAACAGGGTCGGATGGCAAACGAAATCGTTTGTCGAACATTCTCTCGCAGTGGCCGCAAACCTCTATCACACCACGTCGGTGACGCTATCAGCCTCTCAAGGTTGTTTCACGTGGAATCGGCGGTCGCCCTCCCACGCAAGCGCCGGCACCCCGGGCGTCGCATGGGGAGCTAGAACAGGGTGGAGGGTTGCCGCGCGCCGTTCGGGTTTTCCAGCTGCAGCAGGATCCGCTTGGCCTGCAGCCCGCCCAGGTAGCCGCCCAGCGAACCATCGGTACGCAGCACCCGGTGGCAGGGCAGCACAATGGGCAGCGGATTGGTGGCGCAGGCCGACCCCACGGCCCGTACGGCCGCAGGCTTTCCGATGCGTTCGGCCATTTGCCGGTAGCTCAGGGTGTGTCCGTAACCGATGTGGCCCAGTTCCAGCTGGACCCGGCGCCGGAATTCGGTGGAGAGCCGCAGATCCAGCGGCAGGGTGAAGCTGGTGCGGTGGCCGCTGAAGTACTCCTCCAGCTGCCGGGCCGCGGTGTCCAATGCGCCCGGCGAGCGCAGGATCCGGGCGCCCAGGCTTTCGCTGAGCTGTTCCAGCACGCGCTCGTGCTCCTCGGAGGCGAAGGCCACCCGCACCAGCCTACCTCCGTGGCGGCCACCAACAGTGGGCCCAGGGGTGACTGCACGATCCGGTACACCGCGTCGGTAAGGTTCTCCCGGTGGGCGGCCTGCTCCAGCCGGTCGTGCAGGCTGGCCAGGAGGCGCTGCTCAACCTCGGTCGGCGGGGTGTTCAGCGGGGCGGTGCCATCAAGCTGACTCATGGTTTTCCTCCAGTTGCTGATCCGGCGTCCATTCGGCGTCGCAGATTGCTGATCCCGTCGGCGGCGGCGTGCCGCGCTGCTTCCGGGGTTCCGGAAAGAATCTGGGAGATCTGCCGGTAGTCCAATCCACCCAAATAGCGGTACGCAACGACCAAGCGTTGTTTTTCCGGCAACTGCTTGACCAGCTGCCACAGCTCCAGGTTTTCGGCCCGGCTTCTGGCCCGGCCTCCGTCGAGGGGGCGTGTGCGGCGGGGTCGGTTTCCAGATCCTCGCCGCGGTGCCGGCGCAGCTCATCGATGGCCTTGCGGTGGGCGATGCGCACCAGCCAAGCCTGGACGTTGGCATCCGGATCCAGTTGCGGGTAGGCCCGCAGGGCGGCCAGGAAGGTTTCCGACCAGGCGTCCTTGGCGCGGTGTTCATCCAGCAGGGAGCGGCACACGCGCAACACGCTCAGTCCGTGGGCCTGCACGATCTGTTCGAATGGCTGCTTCATGGTGCTCCTGGTGATTGGCTCTCACCATGTAAACGTGGCGGGACAGCTTTTCGTGAGGTCTTTGGCCGGATTTCCTGCGACCACCCACCGGGCGGTGGGGGCCGGCCCTGTTTCTAGACCACGACCGGGTCACCGTCGCGCAGGGCCAGTTCCAGTTCGCGCAGTTCGCCCAGGTCCAGGGGCACCACTTCCCCGTTCTCCACGCCCTGGGGCAGGCGGCGTCCGAGCAGGGTATCGCGGATGATGCGCATGGTCGCCCCGTGGCTGACACACAGGATGCGCCGCTGGGGGTGGGTGGCGGCCAGCTGGAGCAGGGCCGGCACTGCCCGGCGCAG
>NZ_BAXF01000400.1:0-2014 GCF_001310435.1 Arthrobacter sp. JCM 19049
TTGCGCTCCCCGCAGGACGGCGACCTTAGAACTCTCCTAAAGCGCTCCCCGCCGATTGGCGCAGGGGCTAGCTTGTTGGCGGGATGAAACGGAAGCCGCGGAGCATCCCGAAAAATCCATCGGCCATCGGGGACCGAGACCAGTAATCGGTACGGTTCGGCCGCAACAGCAGGCGCCAGCAGCAGGAAGGGAAGGAAGCCAGTGACACAGCACCGGAGCGCAGAGGTGGGCACCGCCACCGCCCCCAAGGGCGCGCTGCGCACCGCGACCGAGGAGCAGGCGGTGCACGAATACCTGCCGCTGGCCGACGGCATTGCCCGGCAGATGGGCCAGCACGGCCCGGACCTGGAGGACCTGATCCAGGTGGCCCGACTGGCCCTGGTCAAGGCGGCCCGCCGCTTCGACCCGCGCCTGAACTCCAATTTCGTGGCCTTCGCCCGTCCCACCATCACCGGGGAGCTCAAACGCTACCTGCGCGACCACTCCTGGGTGATCCAGCCGCCGCGCGAAGTCCAGGAGCTGCAGATAGAAATCCGGCGTGAACATCCGCTGTTGTGTCAGGTGCTGGGCCGTGAGCCGCGTCTGGATGAACTGGCGGCTCACCTGGGCCAGCCGATCCCCCGGGTCGCCGAGGCGGTGGTGTCCCAATCGGGCCGCCACCCGGATTCGCTGGATGTGGTGCACAACGGGCGCACCTTGGAAGAACAGCTGCCCGATGCCTGCAATGACGAGTTCGCGGCACTGGATGATTCACTGATGCTTTCCGGGGCCCTGCGTCAGCTGGACCCCGATGAGAAGCTGATGCTGCGCCTGCGCTATTTCGAGGACGAAAGCCAGCAGCGCATCGGTGAACGGATGCGGATGAGCCAGGTGCAGGTCTCCCGGGCGCTGGCCCGGATCCTGCAAAAGCTGCAGCGCCACATCCTTGCCCAATTTCCGCACACCGCCGGCGAGCGCGGCACCCGGCACGCCAGCACCGGCCCCGGGTCGCCTAAGGGCGGTGCCGCACCACCGTGGCACCACGTGAGCACCGCAGGGAATTGCATCCGGCCCTCCCGGACCGGGGCGCAGCCCGGATCCGGGCCGCCGAGCACCTGGCCGACCGGCTGGATAAGCCATGGGCTTGTTGGGGGTGTTCTTCCTCTTTGTGGTGCTCGGGCAGCTGGTGGTCACCGAACCGCGCTGGGCCCAGGCACTGGCCGTTACCGGCTGGATCTGCTGGGTCGTATTCGTCCTGGAGTTCCTGTTGCGCGCCTATATCGCCCGCTTCCAGGCAACGTTCTGGCGGCACAACTGGTGGCAGGTGTTGTTCCTGCTGGTGCCGTTCCTGCGTTTTGTCAGGGCCCTGCAGGCGGTGCGCACCCTGCGGGTGGCTCGGCTGGGCGGGATCGTATCCGCCGGGGTGCGCGGCTCCAGGTCGGCCGGAAGGCTGCTGAGCAGCCGGATCGCCTGGCTGGCCGCGTTCACCGCGATTGTCATCCTGGCCGCCAGCCAGCTGCTCTACGCAATGGGCTCCCATACCCAGTACTCCACGGCATTGTTTGAGACCGCCATGGCCACCATCACCGGTTCGGGCATCAGCGCCGATGACCCCTTCTCCCGGATCCTGCAGGTGGTGCTGGCCGTGTATTCGGTCGCGGTGTTCGCCACCCTGGCCGGGTCGCTGGGCGCGTTTTTCCTGCGCAGCGAGGAAGCGGCCGAGCGGAATATGGGCCAGGAACCGGAGCAGCGCTAGGTCCCGGGCCCCGGACGGCGCTTAGCTGCCCGGCAGTATCTGCACGCGACCGGCGTCCTGCAGGATCCCCAGTCCCCGCAGCGCCTGGATGACATCTTCGCTCTGCACCGCCAGCAGGGCCGGGTCGGGGTCGGTGGCGAAGGTTTCCCCGCGGCGCAGGCTCTCATCGGTGAGCACCACGTGCGGGCCCGGGGGCGGGCCCAGGAGGAGACCGGGGCCGGGCCAAAGAGCACCACGGAGGCACCTGGTAGCGGAGGCAGGTGGGCGGCCCGGTGTCGG
>NZ_BAXF01000401.1:0-2005 GCF_001310435.1 Arthrobacter sp. JCM 19049
ACCTTGATGGTCCCGGCCAGCGCGTGCGAGGACTCGATCGCCGGCAGGATCCCCTCGGTGCGGCACAGCAGGCGGAACGCGTCCATCGCCTCGGTGTCGGTGATCGGCTCGTAGCTGACCCGACCGATGTCGGCCAGGTGCGCGTGCTCCGGGCCCACGCCCGGGTAGTCCAGCCCGGCGGAGATCGAGTGCGATTCGATGGTCTGCCCGTCGTCGTCCTGCATCAGGTAGCTCTTGGCCCCGTGCAGCACCCCGGGCTTGCCCAGGGTGATCGTCGCGGCGTGGCGGTCGGTGTCCACCCCGTCCCCGCCGGCCTCAAACCGTAGAGCTCCACCTCGGCGTCGTCCAGGAAGCCGTGGAAGATGCCGATCGCGTTGGAACCCCCGCCGATGCAGGCGGTCACCGCGTCGGGCAGGCGTCCGGCCTGGGCCAGGATCTGCTCACGCGCCTCCTCGCCGATGACCTCGTGGAAGTAGCGCACCATGGCCGGGAACGGGTGCCCGCCGGCGGCGGTGCCCAGCAGGTAGTGGGTGTTCTCCACGTTCGCCACCCAGTCGCGCAGCGCCTCGTTGATGGCGTCCTTCAGGGTCTGGCTGCCCACGGTCACCGGGATCACGGTGGCGCCCAGCAGCTCCATGCGCGCCACGTTCAGCGCCTGGCGCCGGGTGTCCTCCGCGCCCATGTAGACCACGCACTCCATGCCCATCAGGGCGGCAGCGGTGGCGGAGGCGACCCCGTGCTGGCCGGCGCCGGTTTCGGCGATGATCCGGGTCTTGCCCATCCGCTTGGCCAGCAGCGCCTGGCCGAGCACGTTGTTGATCTTGTGGCTGCCGGTGTGGTTCAGGTCCTCGCGCTTGAGGAAGATCCGCGCCCCGCCGCAGGCCTTGTGCCCGAAGCGCTTAGCCTCGGTGAGCAGCGAGGGGCGCCCGGAGTAGTTCTTGTTCAGGTCCTTGACCTCTGCGATGAACGCCGGATCGTGCTTGGCCTGCTCGAAGGTGGCGGCCAGCTCATCCATGGCGGCCATGAGGGACTCGGGCATCCATCGCCCGCCGTAGGCCCCGAAGTATGGTCCGCTGGCGTGCTTCAACGAGCCGTCGGAAGTGCTCATTGTTCCCTCTTTCCCTCGCAATGTTGGCAGGTGCCCCGCGGCGCTTCTCGCCGGGCGGGGGCACCACCGTGGATCGTTCGGATCGTGCGGCGTGCGGCGTGCGCCGCTGGCCGTCAACTGTTGATTCTCTTTAACTGTGGCCGTTCACCGGCGGTTTGCGTAGTTTGTTGCGTCAGTTGTCCTGGCCGCGTGCGGCTTCGCCGCGGTGCCGGCCCGGATGAATTCGGCGACCGTTTCCCGCGGGGCGGCGTGCTTCACCAGTGCCTCGCCGACCAGGATCGCATCGGCGCCCGCGGCCGCGTACTGTGCCACCTGCTCGGTGGATTCCACACCGGATTCGGCGATCACCACGGCCTCGCGCGGCAGCAGCGGGGCCAGCTTGGCGAAGGTGGCAGGATCCACGTCCAGGGTCTTCAGGTTGCGCACGTTCACCCCGATGATCTTCGCGCCAGCGGCGACCGCACGCTGGATCTCCTCGGCGGTGTGGGTTTCGACCAGGGCGTGCATGCCCAGCTGTTCGGTCAGCGCCAGGAAGCGGCGCAGTGTCGCGTCGTCCAGGGCGGCGACGATCAGCAGCACTAGGTCGGCCCCGTGGGCGCGGGCCTCGTAGATCTGGTACTCGTCGACCGTGAAGTCCTTGCGCAGCACCGGGATGTCCACGGCCTGGCGCACCGCGTCCAGGTCCTGCAGCGAACCGTTGAAGCGGCGCTGCTCGGTGAGCACGGAAATCACCGAGGCACCGCCGGCGGCGTATTCGGCGGCCAGGGTGGCCGGCTCCGGGATCTCGGCCAGCGCCCCCTTGGACGGGGAACGGCGCTTGACCTCGCTGATCACCCGCAAGGTGGTGTCCCGGGCGGACTGGTCGGTGTTTCCGCCCAGCGCAGCATAGGCGTCGCG
>NZ_BAXF01000402.1:0-2002 GCF_001310435.1 Arthrobacter sp. JCM 19049
CCTGCCAGGCGCCGGTGGCCGACGCGGCCGCCCTGCTCCAGACGCTGCGCCGGGGGTAGAGGGAGAACAGGGACGGCGCGGTGGCGATGTGTGGCGGCGCGGATGCACGCCCCGGGGCCGGTAAGGCGGTAAATTTAGACACAGTGCCGCACGGCACGGCGCGCATGCCGCCAGGTTTCACGCCACATGGACAAGAGGACACGTCAGGAGGAGCAGGTGGGCCTACCGTCCCTTGCCTATCGACTCTACGAGCGCCGGCTGGCCAGGTCGCTGCCGGGGGACAAGCTGCCGCACCACATCGGTGTGATGGTCGATGGGAACCGCCGGTGGGCGAAGCTGGCCGGAAGCACCACCGCCGCCGGCCACCAGGCCGGGGCGGAGAAGATCCTGGAGTTCCTGGAATGGTGTGAGGACCTGGGCATCAAGGTCGTGACCCTGTACATGCTCTCCACCGACAACCTGAACCGGGAACCGGCCGAACTGCGTGACCTGCTGGACATCATCGGCAACCTGCTCGACGAGCTGGGACACACCAACCGGGTGCAGGTGCAGCAGGTGGGGGCCCGGGACCTGCTGCCGGCGGACCTGGCCCAGAAGCTGACCGACCTGGAGGCTGCCACCGCCAACCGCAATGGCGTGCACGTGAACGTGGCCATCGGCTACGGGGGCCGTCGCGAAATCATCGACGCGGTCAAATCGCTGCTGAACGACGCGGCCAGCCGCGGCCAGTCCCTGAAGGACGTCGCGGACAACCTGGACGTGGACTCGCTGGGCGCCTACCTGTACACCAAGGGCCAGCCGGACCCGGACCTGGTGATCCGCACCAGCGGGGAACAGCGCCTGTCCGGGTTCCTGACCTGGCAGAGCGCCTACTCGGAGTTCTACTTCTGCGAGGCCCTGTGGCCGGACTTCCGGCGTGTCGACTTCCTGCGGGCTGCGGACTTCGCCGACCGGCAGCGCCGCTTCGGGGCCTGACTCGGCCCATCTCCTTTTTTCGACCGGCCCCCACCGCCGCGAAGACCGGTCCGGCGGGCCGGGGTGGTGGCAAACGCGGCTGACAGCGCCATCTGCGTGAGCTTCGAGCTCAGAACCTGATCGATACCCAAAAGAAACCTGGTGTTGGCTTTTTCGACTCCCGCCGGGGATAGGCTGGGCACACAGGCCCAGCCAGGACGGCCGGGCCGAACGAAAGGTTCGACACTGGATGGTTGCCCGCGCGTTTGACGGGGCCGTCGGCCGGCGGCCCAGCGGAATTCCGGTGCGGGCTTTTCCCACTGATGCGTGGGGAGAGCCCCCACGCTGAATTCGAGAACGGGTGGATCGTCATGGCCCAACAGACCGAACTAACCCCCAGGACCTATGTGCTGGACACCTCGGTGCTGCTCTCTGACCCGCATGCCATCTTCAACTTTGCCGAGCATCCGGTGGTGATCCCGCTGACCGTGGTCACCGAACTGGAGCACAAGCGCAAGGACCTGGAGCTGGGATACTTCGCCCGACAGGCGCTGCGGAACCTCGACGATCTGATTCAGGAGCACGGTGGACTGGGCACGGCGGTGCCGGTGGGGGAATCCGGCGGGAGCCTGCGCATCGAACTGAACAACATCGCCCAGGAAGTGCTGCCGGTGGGGATGCGCAGCACCGACAATGACAGCCGGATCCTGGCGGTGGCCAAGAACATCCTGGATGCCGGGCTTGAGGTCGCGCTGGTGACCAAGGACCTGCCGATGCGCATCAAGGCCTCGGCGATCGGCATCCACGCGGAGGTGTACCGCAGTGAACTGACCCGCTCCTCGGGCTGGAGCGGGATCCAGGAGCTGGAGCTGGACGCCCAGGCGATGGCCGAACTCTACGAATCCGAGCGGCTCGACGCCCCACCCGAGGTGGCCGACGCGCCGGTGAACACCGGGTTGGTGATCACCTCGGTGCGTGGTTCGGCGCTGGGACGCAAGGTGCACGACGGATCGATCCGCTTGGTGCGCGGGGACCGGGAGGCGTTCGG
>NZ_BAXF01000403.1:0-2003 GCF_001310435.1 Arthrobacter sp. JCM 19049
GGGGGGCCGTTGAGGAACTGGGCCTGAGCCTGCAGGTCGGCGAGCCGGTGTATTCCAGCGACGTCCCGCGCGGCCAGGTGGCCGTCCAGGATCCGGGCCGAGGGCACGGTTCCGGCCGGGGGCAGCATCAGCGTGCAGCTTTCCCAGGGCCCGGAGTACGTGCAGATCCCCTCGGTGATCGGCCAGGAGGTGGAGCAGGCGGTGTCCGCCCTGGAGCAGGCCGGGTTCCAGGTCGAGACCCGTGACATGCTCGGCGGGCACTCCAGCACGGTGCGCCTGCAGACGCCGCTGAACCAGCAGGCCGAGCGCGGCGCAACGATCACGCTGTACGTGTTCTAACCGGACCGCGGCCCGTCTGGATCGCTTCCACCCGGCCCGGTTCGGTTCCGTCCGTCCCGGTTCGGTTCCGGGCGATCCGTTCTCCTTGTTTCGGCGAATCCGGCTTAACGCAGAACATCCCCGAGCGGTGCTCGGGGATGTTCTGGCTTAACCCGGTGGCCCAGCAGGCACATGGGATGACCGTCTAGCGGCGGCGTCCGCGCTTCTTCAGCGCCGCGGAGACCAGGAACGCCATCTCCAGGGACTGGCGGTGGTTCAGCCGCGGGTCGCAGACCGACTCGTAGAGGTTGTCGAAGTCCTCCTCGCGGATCGGGTCCGCGCCGCCGAGGCATTCGGCCACGTCGTCGCCGGTCATCTCCACGTGCAGGCCGCCGGGAAGGTACCCAGTTCGTCGTGCACCTCGAAGAAGCCGCGCACCTCGTCCATCACGTCGTCGAAGTTGCGGGTCTTGTACCGTTCTGGCTGGTCACGGTGTTCCCGTGCATCGGGTCGGTCACCCACAGCACCTGGGCGCCGGAGTCGGTGACCTTCTCCACCAGGTTCGGCAGCTTCTCGCGGATGTTCTTCGCCCCCATCCGGGTGATGAACGTCAGCCGGCCCGGCTCACGGGTCGGGTCCAGCTTCTCGATCAGCGCCAGGGTGTCCTCCACCGAGGTGTTCGGCCCCAGCTTCACGCCGATCGGGTTGCGCACCCGGGAGAGGAAGTCCACGTGGGCGTGGTCCAGCTGGCGGGTGCGCTCCCCGATCCACAGGAAGTGCCCGCTGGTGTCGTACGGCAGGCCAGTACGCGAGTCGGTGCGGGTCAGCGCCCGCTCGTAGTCCAGCAGCAGGGCCTCGTGGGAGGCGAAGAACTCGGTGCGCTTGAGCGCCTCGAAGTCCGCGCCGCAGGCGTCCATGAAGCGGATCGCCGAATCGATCTCCCCGGCCAGCTGCTCGTAGGCGGAGTGCGCCGGGTTGGCCATGAACCCTGGTTCCAGGAGTGCACGCTGCGCAGGTCCGCGAACCCGCCCTGGGTGAACGCGCGGATCAGGTTCAGCGTCGCCGCGGAGGTGTTGTACGCGGTGACCATGCGCTTGGGGTCGTGGGCGCGGGATTCGGGGGTGAAGTCAAACCCGTTGACGATCTCCCCGCGGAAGGCCGGCAGCGTCACCCCGTCGCGGGTTTCATCGTTCGAGGAGCGCGGCTTGGCGAACTGCCCGGCCATGCGGCCCATCTTGATGACCGGCATCGACGAGCCGTAGGTGAGCACGACGGCCATCTGCAAGATGGTGCGCACCCGGGCCGAGATCTTATCGGCCGTGGCCCCGTCGAAGGTTTCGGCGCAGTCCCCGCCCTGGAGCAGGAACGCCTTGCCCTGGGCGGCGGCGGCCAGGCGGGCGCGCAGGATGTCGACCTCGCCGGCGAAGACCAATGGTGGTCGCGAACCCAGCTCGGCAATCGAGGCGCTATAGTCCGCGTGCTCGCTCCAGGTCGGCTGCTGGGCGATCGGCAGGTTGCGCCAAAGGTCCAGGTCTGGGTCGGTTGCGGGGCCGGCTACGGAGGAGCCTGGCAGTGGGGTTCGGAATACTTCAGTCACCCTTCCAAGTCTACGGGCCGGGCACCAAAAGCACTGCGGCGAATGTAACATCGGCCCGTAACACTGGCCATCCCCGGGCCCGCCGGAC
>NZ_BAXF01000404.1:0-1991 GCF_001310435.1 Arthrobacter sp. JCM 19049
TCCACCCAATGATGCGGCCCGGCTGGCCGAACGCGGACAGCTGGACGCGGCGATCGAGCGGATCGACGAGCTGGCCGGACAGGAGCGGGTGCGGGCCGTGGGGGAAACCGGCCTGGATTACTTCCGTACCGGGCCCGAGGGCCGGCCGGTGCAGGAGGAATCATTCCGCCGCCACATCGAGATCGCCCGCCGCCACGGCAAGGCCCTGCAGATCCACGACCGCGACGCCCACCAGGACGTGGTGCGCGTGCTGCGTGATGAGCCGCTGCCGCCCAAGGTGGTCTTCCACTGCTTCTCCGGGGATGCGCAGCTGGCGCGCATCTGCAACGAAAACGGCTGGTACATGTCCTTCGCCGGAACCGTGAGCTTCAAGAACTCCACCGGCATCCAGGACGCCCTGGCCCTGGCCGACCCCCGGCTGATCCTGGTGGAAACCGACGCCCCGTTCCTGACCCCGCACCCCTACCGGGGCCGGCCCAACGCCAGCTACATGATCCCCTACACGCTGCGCTTCATGGCCGGACACCGGGGTGCGGACCTGGAGCAGCTGTGCTCGCAGGTCATGGCGAACACCGTGGAGGTGTACGGCGCATTCTAAGCCCGGCCAAGTGTGTCGTGCGCCATCCACGCTTGCCTGATTATTACAATTCGGTTACGGTACTACAAGTGTCTCGCGCCGGGAGTGGCTGGAACCGCCCCCACAGCGACGCCGCGACAGCGCCGCAAAGCCCCGTACGGGTGGCAGCGGCACGACGCATGGAAATTGTATGTACGTATTGGTGACCCACGGGTCACTGGGCCCGCCCGGGCCTCACGCACCGGGAACCGGCGCCCACAACCGATGGGGAACCATTCACTGTGATGCACTTGCTCAAGAAACGCTCGGTCAAGTTCCTGGCCCAGGCCGTAGCGGTCGCCGTCATCATCGCCGGCGCCGTCTTCTACATTGCCGGGCAGAAGTCCGTAACCCTGGCCATCGACGGGGACCAGCAGGTGCTGAACACCCGCGCCGCCACCGTCGAGGATCTGCTCGCCCAGCAGGACATCGCCCTGGGGGAACGCGACGAGGTCTTCCCGGCGCTGGATTCCTCGCTGGATGACGAGCAGACCGTTAAGGTCAAGCGCAACAAGTCGGTGCAGGTCTCGGTGGACGGCACCGACCGGGTCGTGCACACCACCGGGATGACCGTGGCCGACGTGGTCAAGCAGCTGGAACTGGAAAAGGGCGCCGAAGTGTCCCTCTCCGATGACATCGCCCTGATGTCACTGAGCGAAAGCATCGAAATCATCACCCCGAAGGTCGTGAACCTGAAGGTCGGCAAGGACAAGCGGCAGCAGGTGGAAACCACCGCGCAGAGCGTCGCCGAACTGCTGGACGCCGAGGGCGTGAAGCTGGATGAGAACGACGAGATCAACCTGAAGGCCGACGGCGAGACCACCAAGGACGCCAAGCCGGGCACCGAGATCAGCGACAAGATGGACGTCGACGTGATCCAGGTCGAGGTCAGGACCTGGGAAGAAACCCGCGACATCGCCTTCGACACCGAGGAAGTCAAGGACTCCAAGCTTCAGAAGGGCAAGACCAAGGTCAAGACCAAGGGCGAAAAGGGCGAGCGCGAGCTGACCCTGCGCCAGGAAACCCGCAACGGCACGAAGGGCGAGGAAGAAGTCCTGAAGTCCAAGGTCACCAAGGAACCGGTCGCCAAGGTCATCAAGGTCGGCACCAAGAAGCCGGCTGAATCCAAGAGCGAGTCCAAGAAGAAGACCGCCACCCCCAAGAGCGTCTCCGGCGCCTGGTCGGCCCTGGCCAAGTGCGAATCCGGCGGCAACTGGTCGATCAACACCGGCAACGGCTACTACGGCGGCCTGCAGTTCTCCGCCTCCTCCTGGCGTGCCGTGGGCGGCACCAAGTACGCACCGCTGCCGCACCAGGCCACCCCGCAGGAGCAGGTGGCAGCAGCGGAGAAGCTGCGCGCCAGCGGCGGTTGGGG
>NZ_BAXF01000405.1:0-1989 GCF_001310435.1 Arthrobacter sp. JCM 19049
TGCCCGGCGCGCCGGCTGCTGCGGTGGTTGCGGGCGCGTCGCATTGACGGTCGCCAGAATTTGAAGCTTGGGGTGGCCCACCTGCTGTTGCGCTCCGTCGTGGTTCGTTCGGGCGCCCGGTGTTCCTGTCCCCCACCTTACCCAATTGGCCGCCAAACAAAATGCCCGCGCGGTCGCTGCGCGAAGCTCCTGACGCGCCCCGGCGCGGCCTCCGCGGGAACCGGTGTCGGCACGCCCGGAACCGATGCCGCAAGGATCACATTTTGCCTTCGACATGCTTCCGCCACGAGGGCGGGACGGCACGCCGGGATTCGGAGTCACGAATACTGGTTGTGCGGTGTCTCACACACTAGGTTTGAACCATCGGCTGATCTGCCGCCCTGGCCTGCTCCGCAGGTGTCGGGGCGCCAGCCGGAGCTGACGATGTTCACGACGATTAAGGATTGATGACGTCATGTCCGAAGAGAATCAACCGGCGATCCCCGAGCGGGACCGGGAGACCGGGCTGGACTCCGGTGCGCCCCCGAAATGGAAGATCGTCGGCCCCGGCCTGGTGGTGGCCGCCACCGGTGTGGGCGCCGCGGACATGGTCGCCACCCTCGTGGCCGGCAGCCGCTACGGCTATGCACTGCTGTGGGCGGTGGTGCTCGGTGTGATCCTGAAGATCATCCTGGTCGAGGGTGCCGGACGATTCACCCTGGCCACCGGCAAGACCATCTTCGAGGGCTGGCGCTCCCTGGGCAAGTGGACCACCTGGTACTTCGGCCTACATCGTCATCTGGGGTTTTGTGTACGGGGCGACGGCCATGAGCTCCGCGGCGATGCCGTTGGCGGCGCTGTTCCCGGCCGTGGACTTGAAGATCTGGCGATCTTCATGGGACTGGCCGGCTTTGCCATGGTGTGGTTCGGGCATTACGCGTTCTTTGAGAAGGTCACCGCCGTGCTGGTGGGCCTGATGTTCATCACCGTGGTGGGCCTGGCGATCATTGCGGTGCCGAACGTTCCGCAGATGTTCGTCGGTCTGATCCCGATGATCCCCGAGGCGGCGTGGTCTACACCCTGGCCCTGGCCGGCGGCGTGGGCGGCACCATCACCCTGGCCGCCTACGGCTACTGGCTGCGCGAAAAGGGCTGGTACACCCCGAAGTGGATGCGCGTGATGCGGCTTGACAACTCGATGGCGTACGTGATCACCGGCGTCTTCGTGATCGCCATGCTGGTGGTCGGCGCCGAGGTGGTGCGTTCGGCCGGGGTGGCGCTCTCCGCCGGTGATGCCGGGCTGCTGGACCTGACCGACGTGCTGCAGGAAGCTACGGCGACGTGGTGGGCATCGGCTTCCTGGTCGGCTTCTGGGCCGCGTCCTTCTCCTCGATCATCGGCGTGTGGAACGGCGTTTCGCTGATGTTCGCCGACTTCTGGGGCAACATCCGCGGCAAGGGATCGGGACACGAGGACACCCGCGTGGGCGGCAAGTACTTCAGGTTCTACGTGCTGTGGCTGACCTTCCCGCCGATGCTGCTGTTCCTGTTGGACCGTCCGATCGCGCTGATCCTGGCCTATGGTGTGCTCGGTTCGCTGTTCATGCCGTTCCTGGCCTTGACCCTGCTGGGTCTGCTCAACGGCAAACGCACCCCGGAGCAGTGGCGCAACAAGTGGCACACGAACATTGCGCTGGGCATCACCGCTGCCCTGTTCCTGGCCCTGGGAGTCAACGAACTGGTCAAGGCCCTGGCGCCGGTCTTTGGCGGCTAGCGCTTACGGGGCGATGACCACAGATACCCCACTGTCCCGCACCACTGCCGGTGCGGGGCAGTGTGCTTTATTCACATCGGCTCATTACGGTCCGATGGGCACGAGCGCCCGCGCGTGTGATGGGATGCTGGAGGACAGGAATTATCCACCCGCTGCGAAGGAGGCCTGATGAGCGAGAAGCCCACGAGGGAATCTGGGGCGCACAGCACACGCATCGGCGTGCTGGGCGCCGGAAGGG
>NZ_BAXF01000406.1:0-1985 GCF_001310435.1 Arthrobacter sp. JCM 19049
CCACCGCGCTGTCGGTGGCGAACCTGGAGGGGCATTGGTGGACGGTGCCGGTGCTGCTGCTGTCCGCGGCCCGCCATGCGGTGCTGGAGGAGGTGCTCATGCTGGCCTTCCTCTTCGCCCACGGCCGGGCGCTGAAGATCGCCCCCTGGGCGCTGCTTCTGGGTTCGGCGCTGCTGCGCGGCAGCTACCACCTGTACCAGGGATTCGGGCCGTTCATCGGCAACGCAGTGATGGGCGCCGTGTTCGGTTGGGTGTACCTGCGGTGGGGGCGGGTGATGCCGCTGGTGATCGCGCACTTCCTGCTCGACGCGGTGGGCTTTGTGGGCTTCGCACTGATCGGTCCGGCGATCGGGATCGGCGGCTGAGCCGTCCGCCCGGCCTTTGCGCCGCGGCGCCGGCGGGTTAACGGACCAGGGGCAGGGGGCGAACGCTCGCGGTTCACGCCCTGCCCCTGATCCTTGCGTCCTTGGCTACAGCACGACCTCGCCTTGGGGGTCTGGAAGGTGACCGAGAGGATGCCCGGGGTCCCGTTGGGGGACTGGTAGCTCATGGTGACCTCGCCCAGCTGCACCTCATCGGGCTTGCCCAGCCACTCCAGCACCCGGTCGCGGGAGCCGGCGATGGTGATCTCATCGATGAAGCCCACCGGGTCCAGGGCGCGGGAGGGGTGCAGGTCCTCGGTGCCGTCGTCCCAGCGCAGCAGGTAGGGCACCTGCGGGTCGGCGATCAGGCCCTTGATCCCGATCTGCTGCCAGGTCAGTTCGCGCCCGTCGGGGAACTTGCGGTTGCCCGGCACGGCCTGGCGGCCCAGCCGCTGCTCGGCCTGGCCCATCTCATCTAGGGACACGCACCAGCCATCCAGCCCCCGCCCAGTTCGGAGCGGGCGCGCACGGCCTGCCCGAAGGGGGCCTTGAGGCTTGCCGGGTGGTCCAGCACCTCGACGACTTCCAGGTACTGGTTGTGCTGCAGCGGAAAAATTACATTGCGAGTTCCGAATCGTGGGTGGATCCCACCCTTGACGAACTCCAGGCCCAGGGTCTGGGAGATGCGTTCGGCGGTTTCCATCAGCATCGGGGCCACATGCATACGAAACGTGATCTAGCCTCATCATGCGATCATCATGCCATTTTTGTGATCCAAGTCTCGACTTAGGGTGGCCTAATTATTTCTCCAGGTGTTGACGTTCCGACCGAACGTGCCAAGTGCGGTGCAAGGGGTGGGCTGTTGTGTGACCGATTGCGACGCCGCGGACGCAGCGCCGATTGCATCGTCCGCCGCGCCTGCGGCACACTGGTGGCAGGTCATGAGTCCCAGCTACGAGCCCCGGCTTGCTGGGCGGCAACCCTCCAACCGCGGTGGGGTGCCCCGGGTGAAGACCTGGCCCTGCACACCTAGGTGTGCCAAGGACAAGCGCGGGTTACACCCTGAGAACTCACCGGCCACCGGCCTCTTAGGGTGAATTTCAGTGGTGTACCCCCGAATAGTCAACGAACTATGGGAGGAAAACCATGAGCGAAAACTGGTCATTCGAGACCCGTCAGATCCACGCCGGGCAAAGCCCGGACCCGCACACCGGGGCCCGGGCCCTGCCGATCTACCAGACCACGTCCTTCGAATTCCCCACCGCGCAGACCGCGGCCGAGCGCTTTGCGCTGCAGGACCTGGGACCGATCTACACCCGCATCGGCAACCCCACCCAGGAGGCGGTGGAGAACCGGATTGCCAGCCTGGAGGGCGGGGTGGGTGCCTGCTGCTGGCCTCCGGGCAGGCGGCCACCACGTTCGCGATCCTGAACCTGGCCGAGGCGGGGGACCACATCGTGGCCAGCCCCAGCCTCTACGGGGGCACCCAGAACCTGTTCAAGCACACGCTGCGCAAGCTGGGAATCGAGGTCAGCTTCGTGGCCGACCCGGACGACCTGCAGGGGTGGCGCGCCGCGATCCGCCCGAACACCAAGGCGCTGTTCGGCGAGGTGGTCTCCAACC
>NZ_BAXF01000407.1:0-1979 GCF_001310435.1 Arthrobacter sp. JCM 19049
CTGGTGCGCAACCCGGACATCCTGGCCGAACTGGTCGCCGCCCGCGCCCAGACCAGACGCTGCCGCGCACCGTGGTCGGCTTCGCCGCCGAAACCGGGGACGAGCACGGCAGCGTGCTGGACTACGGCCGGGCCAAACTGGTCAAGAAGGGCTGCGAGATGCTGGTGGTCAACGAGGTCGGGCAGAGCAAGACGTTTGGCGCGGAGACGAACGAGGCCACGATCCTGTTCGCCGACGGGCGCGAGGCGGTTTCCACCGCCGGAAGCAAGCTGGAGGTGGCGCGGCGCGTCATCGAACAGCTGGCCGGCGCAATATAGCGTCATCGGCCCGTCACATGGTGACCAGCACCATGTCACAGCCATTCACCCAAGGACGCAACGAAGGACAAAGGTCGACACGACCAGATAGAGTAACAAGGTGACTTCAACAACCCCTGAACTACGCCTGTTTACCTCGGAATCAGTGACCGAGGGACACCCGGACAAGATCTGCGACCAGATCTCCGACGCCATCCTGGACGCCATGCTCGCCCAGGACCCGAACTCGAAGGTGGCGGTGGAAACCCTGACCACCACCGGGCTGGTCCACGTGGCCGGCGAGGTGACCACCAACGGGTACGTGGAAATCCCGGAGATCGTGCGCCGCACCATCCTGGACATCGGCTACGACTCCTCGGCCAACGGCTTTGACGGAGCCCGCTGCGGGGTGTCGGTCTCCATCGGCCAGCAGTCCCAGGAAATCCACGACGGGGTGTTCAACTCCCTGGAGTCCCGCCAGCACCGCCAAGGACCCGCGCGACATGCAGGCGCCGGGGACCAGGGCTGATGTTCGGCTACGCCTCGGATGAAACCGAGTCGCTGATGCCCACCCCGATCTTCCTGGCCCACCGCCTCTCCGAGCGGCTCACCCAGGTGCGCAAGAACGCCCGGCTGCCGCTGCTGCGCCCCGACGGCAAGACCCAGGTGACCATCGGCTACGACGGGGACAAGCCGGTGTCGATCGACACCGTGGTCGTCTCCAGCCAGCACGCGGCCGAATACGAGCTGGAAACCCTGAAGGCCGACCTGCTGGAGGAGGTGGTCACCCCGGTGATCTCCAAGTCCGGGCTGGACACCTCCAACACCGAGATCATCCTGAACCCCTCCGGGCCGTTCATCATCGGCGGGCCGGTCGGGGACGCCGGGCTGACCGGACGCAAGATCATCGTGGACACCTACGGCGGCTTCGCCCGCCACGGCGGCGGCGCGTTCTCCGGCAAGGACCCGTCCAAGGTGGACCGCTCGGCCGCGTACGCGATGCGCTGGGTGGCTAAGAACATCGTCGCCGCCGGCCTGGCCCGGCGCGCCGAGGTCCAGGTCGCCTACGCCATCGGCGTGGCCACCCCGGTGGGACTGTACGTGGAAACCTTCGGCACCGAGACCGTGGACCCGGCCGAAATCACCCGTGCCATCCGCGAGATCTTCGACCTGCGCCCGCTGGGCATCATCGAGGACCTGGACCTGAAGCGCCCGATCTACCAGAAGACCGCCGCGCACGGCCACTTCGGCCGCGACGACATGGACTTCACCTGGGAGCGCACCGACAAGGTGGATGCGCTGCGCTCCTGGTTCAACGCGTAGCCCGCAGGCCCCGTGGAACAAGAAGCCCTGATATCAGCACCCGAGCCGCAGCGCATACCGCTGCTGGCCCGGGTGCTGATTGATTCCCCCGTCCCGCACCTGGACCGGCCCTTTGACTACAGCGTGCCGGCCTCGCTGCGCGAAAGGTGCAGCCCGGGATGCGGGTCAAGGTGCCCTTTGGCGGGCGCCAGCTGGACGGTTCATCACCGAGCTGATCCCGGACGCGGACCCCGGGTTCAAGGTGCGGGAACTGGGCAAGCTCATTTCCGAAACCCGGGTGCTCTACCCCGAGGTGCTGGCCACCGCCGAACTGGTGGCCGAACGCTACGCCGGCACGCTGTGGGACGTCGTGCGCCAGGC
>NZ_BAXF01000408.1:0-1968 GCF_001310435.1 Arthrobacter sp. JCM 19049
GCCAGCAGGCGGACCTGGCGTTCTTCAAGACCGATGAGCTGCGCTTCTCGGGCAGCCACGACCCGTTGGCCGCCCTGCTGCTGTGCGGTGCGGACAAGGCCGACCGGGTCATGGTCGCCGGGCGGTGGCGGGTGCTGGACGGTGCCATCCCGGGACTGGACCTGCCGGCGCTGATCCATGAGCACCGCCGCCACGCGCGGGCGCTGGTGGATTTGTCCACCCCGGTAATCCAGTACAGCTAGCCGTTCTCCGGCCGGATGCCGGTTCGCCCTTTACCGGCAGCGAACCGGTGTCGGGCTTTAGGAACAAGTAATCCCCTGCTGCCGGACTCATACCGGGGCAGGGGATTGTGTCGTTGGGGGAAGCTCCAGGTAGGTGGCCTCGTCGTCGAAGGGGGCCGGCTCCCCCGGGGCCAGGCGGTCGGTGGCCGCCGGGGCCACGGATTTGCGGATCGGGGCGGCCGGGGCGGATTTTGCGGCGGTGACCGCCTCATCGAATTCGTCGACTAGGGCTTCCTTGATGATCCGCCGCGGGTCGTACTGGCGCGGATCCAGTTTCTTCCAGTCCATGTCGCGACTTCGTCGCCCACTTCCTCCCGCAGCTGCTCCCTGGCCCCGTTGGCCATGCGGCGCAGTTCCTTGACCAGGTTCGCCAGTTTCCGGGCGTACTCGGGAAGCTTTTCGGGGCCCAAGATCACCACCGCGAGAATCGCCAAAACGACGAACTCGCTACCGTTGATACCTGCAAACTCCACGATAGAAAGATTACCCTGTCATCCGGCATCGGCCTAAGCGCGCTGCCGTGTCGAGAGCCGGTGCCCCGGCGTGCTAGCTGGCGCTGGGCATGATCTTGCCGGCGATGCGCGGCAGCGAAACCGTCAGCGGGGCCTTGGTGTTGGCGGGGTTGCGGTGTGCCAGCGCATCACGCAGCATCGCCCGTCCACGGTGGATGCGTGAGCGCACCGTGCCCAGTTTCACGTTCAGGGCGTTGGCGACTTCCTCGTAGGAGTACCCCTCCAGGTCACACAGGACAATCGCGGCTCGGAACTCCGGCGCCAACGCCTTCAGGGCGTTGTGCACGTCCACATCCAGGTTGTTCAGTTCAAAGCCGCGTTCGGGGCCCGGCGCGGTGCCTTCCAAACGGTCCTCGGCCCCTTCGGCGAAACGGTCGAAGCGGATCTTGGAGCGGCGGCGCGCCCCGTCCAGGAACAGGTTGGTGGTGATGCGGTGCAGCCAGCCGCCCAGGGTGCCCGGAGTGTAGTTCTCCAGGCCCTTGAAGGCGCGCACGAACGCTTCCTGGGACAGGTCCTCCGCGTCCTGGCGGTTACCGGTCAGCCGGTAGGCCAGGCGGAAGATGCGATCCCCATGTTCGCGCACCATGGCATCCCACGTGGGTGCGGGATCGGCGGGGGCGGCGAGTTCGTTGCGTGTAGTGCTCACGTATTAAGTCTCGGCTCTCCAGCTGAGCACAAGCTAAGAATCCACTGCGCTGAAGCCGTCAGTTGTCCTTGGGCAGCACGCCCCGGCCCGGTTAAGCCCTGCGGGGAACGCCCGCGGTCGCATCAGCGCCGGGACTTCAAGGTTCTGTGACAAAGAGCGCTACGATGGACGGTGGCCGCCATTTTCATGGAATGAGGAACGCACCCACATGCCGTCGATGAACACCGAGTTGTTTGCCAGCTGGACCCATGCCCAGAACGCCGTGACCGAAGATGAGGTCATGACCCGCGCCCGGGAGCGCGGCAGCGAACTGGGAGCGCACACCATCGACCCGGCCGGCGCGTCCATCCTGCAGCTGCTCTCCAATCTTTACAGCCCCCGCAACGCAGTGCAGATCGGCGCCGGGGTCGGGGTCGCCTCCCTGTCGATCCTGCGCGGCATGGGAACCAACGGCACCCTGACCGTGATCGAAAGCGACCTGGAGAACGTGGGGGCGCTGCGCGAGGCGCTGCGCGAGGACCGGGTGCTG
>NZ_BAXF01000409.1:0-1968 GCF_001310435.1 Arthrobacter sp. JCM 19049
GGTGGCGGCCCGGCGCGGTGCTGCCGGCAGCCGGGTGTGAGCTAGCTTTCACTTCGCCCCCACTTCCGCCTAGGGTGGAACCAGGTGCGCCAACCCCTCGACGAAAGTGAGCAATTATGAGCAACCTGGTTCCCGTCCGCCACCTGTTCGGTCCCGGCCCGTGCAACCCCTATCCGGAGGCCACCGCCGCCCTGGGGCTTCCGCTGCTGGGTCACCTGGACCCGCTGTTCATCGAGCGCATGGACCGGGTGTGCGACGGGCTGCGCACCCTGTGGGGAACCGGGAACCGGCGCACCCTGCCGTTGAGCGCCACCGGCTCGGCCGGCATGGAGCTGCGTTCGTGAACACCATCCGCCCCGGGGATGTTGCGGTGATCGCGGTCAACGGCTTGTTCGGGGAACGCATGTGCGAGGTCGCCGCCCGGGTGGGCGCCGAGGTGGTGCGCGTGGATCACGAGTACGGCACCCCGGTGGACGCCCAGCGGGTTGCCGATGCGCATCCGAACCCGGCGGTGATTGCCGCGGTGCACGCGGAAACCAGCACCGGGGTGGTCTCGGACATCGCCGCCCTGGGCGCGATCAAGGGCGATGCCCTGCTGATCACCGACGCGGTCACCTCCATCGGCGGCATGCCGGTGCTGGCCGATGAGTGGGGCATCGACATCGGCTACGCCGGATCGCAGAAGTGCATTGGCGTGGCCCCGGGCCTGGCCCCGTTCACCATTTCCGAGCGCGCCTTCGAGCGCCGGGTGGAACGCCCGCAGTCCTGGTACCTGGATCTGGGGCTGCTGGGCGGCTACACCACCGGGTCCACCGGCGGTGGGCGCACCTACCACCACACCGCCCCGGTGGCGATGGTCGCCTCCCTGGAGGCCGGCATCAACCGCATCCTGGAAGAGGGCCTGGATGCGGTCACCCGCCGCCACCAGGAGGCGGGCACTGCGCTGCAAGACGGGATCCAGGAGATGGGCCTGGAATTGTTTGCCGCCCAGGGCCACCGCCTGCCGCAGCTGACCAGCGTGAAGGTTCCCCAGACCGTGGATTCGGCGCGGGTGCGCAAGTACCTGCTGGAGCGCTTCAACATCGAAATCGGCGCCGGGTGGGCAAGTACGCCGACTCGGTGTGGCGCATCGGCTGATGGGCCCGAACGCGAACCCGGGCTCGGTGGCGCTGCTGCTGGCGGCCCTGCGCGAAGCCATCGACAAGGCCTAGCCACTTCCCCCCTCCTGGCGGCGCCGGTCCGGACCCCTTCCCGGGTCCGGACCGGGCGCTTGTTCTGTGGGCGGGGCCTTTTTGGGGGAGAACTTTCGGATCACCGGTCCTCGATGGGGTCGTCCAAGGGATGCCCGGGCATGGAAAAGGTCCCGGATCCATGGGATCCGGGACCTTGTGAGCTCCTCCAGTTGGACTTGAACCAACAACCCTTCGATTAACAGTCGAATGCTCTGCCTATTGAGCTATGGAGGATTGCAACGAGATTTAACTTTACCCGAGCGGATTCGAAAAGCCAAAATCGGCCACTCAGTTCCCGCGCAGGATCCTTCGCCGCATCTCCAGCTCCATCAACTCGCGGTTGATCTGGCTGTATTCCTCGCCCTGCGGGTCCAGCTCGGCCCGTTGCAGCCGGCCGATGAGCTCCGCCTTGCGGTGTGTGATTTGCAGCTCAATCAGCCCGTTGATGATGTCCGTGCAGTAGCGGGCCAGGCTGTCCTCATCGGAGGCCGGGATCGAGGTCACCGCGATCTCGGAGACCAGGGAGCGCAGCTGCTCGGGCACCTCGTCACGGATGACCTGCACCCAGGCGCTGGCCGAGGCCCGGCGGAGCTGGCCGCGACGATCCCCGAATGCACCGCGGCGTGGGCCGGGCCATGAGCGGGCCTCGTAGAAGGCCTGCCACTGCTCGTTGCCCAGCCGCCCGGGCTGCTGGATCACCACCTCCAGGGCCTGGCGTTCCAGGCGCACCACCGGG
>NZ_BAXF01000410.1:0-1966 GCF_001310435.1 Arthrobacter sp. JCM 19049
CCAGCACCGGCAGCAGGCCCAGGACCACCAGGATGCCGCCGCCGGCGGCCACCACGAACCGGCTGGTGACTCCGGTGATGGCCACCAGGCCCACGTTCTGTGCGAACGCCGTCTGGGTGAAGGTGTTGAAGATCGGGCCAGCACCGAGGAGGCCATGTCCGCGCGCAGCCCGTCGGCGATGCGCTTTGAGTTCACCTTGGTCTTGGCAATCTCACCCACCGCCAGGATGTCGGCAGTGGTTTCGGTCAGGGTCACCAGCACCACGATGGTCATCGAGATGATCCCGCCGATTTCAAACACTGGCCAGCCGAAGGCCAGCGGCTGCGGGAAGGCGAAGAACGCGCCCTCGCCGACCTTGGAGAAGTCCGCCATCCCGGTCAGTGCCGCGATGATGGTGCCGATGACGATGGCCAGCAGGATCGAGAGCCGGGAGATGCCCGGGGAACCGATCTTGGACAGCAGCAGGACGATGGCCAGGGTCAGCGCGGCCAGCCCGATGTTGGCCAGGCTGCCGTATTCCGGCGCACTCGCGTCCCCGCCCATGGCCCAGTTCGCCGCCACCGGGGTCAGCGACAGCCCGATCATGGTGATCACCACGCCGGTGACCACCGGCGGGAAGAACCGGATGATCCGGGCGAAGAACGGGGCGATGATGAACCGATGAGCGAGGCGACCAGCACCGCGCCGAAGACCGCAGGCATGCCCCCACCGCCGTTGACGATGGCCACCAGGGTGGCGACCGAGGCGAAGGAGACCCCCTGCACCAGGGGCAGCTGGGCCCCGAAGAACGGGATGCCAATGGTCTGCAGGATGGTGGCCAGCCCGCCGATGAACAGGCAGCTGGCCACCAGCACACCGATTTCGGCGCTGCTCAGGCCGGCGGCCCCGCCAACGATCAGCGGCGGGGCGATGATCCCGCCGTACATGGTCAGCACATGCTGCAGACCATAGGCGAAGCTGCGGCCCAGTGGCAGCTTCTCATCTTCCGGGCGTCTGCCTTGATGTCCTTGCCTTGTAGTGCACCCACTATGACCTCCTAGTGATGGTGGTGTGGTTGGTGATGACGGTGAATGGTGAAGACGGTAGAAGGGGTGTTGCCGGTGTTTTTGGCATCGCCAAAGAGCGCACGGCTCCTCAAGGCCGGGCGTGAAGACGGGTTATTGGGTTATCAGCAGGCCGCTGGTTGTTCGGCCCTTGGGTGGCTGTCCGTGTGGGACGTTGGTTCGGTGGCGTTGGTCGGTGCTGCCGCCCGGCTGAGCCGGGCCAGCAGGTCGGCGGCGACACTGACCGCGATGGTGGCCGGGGTTTTCCCGGCCACCTGCGGCAGCCCGATGGGGCAGTCGATTCTTTGGATGTCGTGCTCTTCATGCCGCTGGCCGCAAGGTTTTTGCGGAATCGCTGCCATTTGGCATTGGAGCCGATCAGCCCACCGAGCCGAGGTCCGTGCGGCGCAGGGCCGCATCGCACAGGTGGAAGTCCTCGGCGTGGTCGTGGGTCATGATCAAAACATGGGTTCCGGCCGGCAAACGGGTCAGGACCTCCTCCCCCAGCAGCGCCGGCTGGGCGTGGAGGCGGGCCACCGGGGGTTCCAGGGCCGCCAACTGCTCCAGCTGTTCGGGCCGGGAGTCGCTCAGGTACAGTTCCATGTCGTGGCGGGCCAGGATCCGGGCCAGTTCCATGCCCACGTTCCCGACCCCGAAGATCGCCACCGCGGTGGGCACTGCCTGGGGCTCAAGCAAGATGGTCACCTCTCCTCCGCAGCACTGCCGGCCGTAGGTGGCCGGGGCCTTATCGTTTAGCCGCAGCGTGAACATCTGCGGTTCGCTGCTTCCCTCCGCCAGCAGCTGCCGGGCCCGGGTGATCATGCTCATCTCCAGGTTGCCGCCGCCGATGGTCTGGAAAATCCCCTCGGCGGTGACCACCATCTTGGCCCCGGCCTCGCGCGGGGCGTGACCGCGCACGGCCG
>NZ_BAXF01000411.1:0-1967 GCF_001310435.1 Arthrobacter sp. JCM 19049
CTGCGGGATGGAGGCAATCGCGGCAAACGCGAAGATGTGGAACAGGAACCGGCCGGACGCAACCGCAGCAGCCCGGCGAGCACCGAGCAGATCCCGGCCACCAGCGTGGTCGCCCCCACGATCTGCCAGGACTTCAGTTCCGGGTCATCATGGGCCACCCACCAGGTGGACGCCGCCAGCGCCAGGGTGATGACCGCGAAGAACAGCAGCCCCGAGCGCACCTGCATGCGCAGCCGGTTCCAGTACCCGTCCACCCGGCCGTAGACGCCGGTGAACGCGCCGAAGACCACGAACACCATCAGATCCAGCCGGTCCACGAGCATCAGCACCAGCAGCGGCAGGAAGATTCCCAGCGCGGTGCGCAACCCGATCCAGTGGTCATTGCGGGCAGGGCCCAGCGTCACCAGCGACTTCAATGCTCCACGCAGTCCCGGCTGCTCCAAACCCACGCTGCCTCCCTTGCCCAACGACACCACCTGTGCCCACGGCCCCACCGCTTTCCGGCGGCCCGCGGCCTTCCGCTGTCCATTCTTGTCCGCTGCACCGCGCATTGCCTAGTTTGTTCCACGCCGCCACCTGTCGTTTTCCTCACGGGTGCGCGCATGCGGCACACTAGATAGGTGCCAGAAACAACTTTTGATCCCGCCGCCTTCCACCCCCAGCAAGCCGAGTTCTCCTTCCAGGTCGGCACCCGGCTGACGGACGGCGAGGGCAACACCCTGCCCGGGCGCACCGGAACCATCACCACCCCGCACGCAGATCAAGACCCCCGCGTTCATCGCGGTGGGCACCAAGGCCACGGTCAAGGCACTAACCCGGCGCAGGTCCAGGAGCTGGGCGCCCAGGCGGTGCTGGCCAACGCTACCACCTGTACCTGCAGCCCGGGGCGGACATCCTGGACGCCGCCGGCGGACTGGGCTCGTTCATGGGCTGGCAGGGCCCGACCTTCACCGACTCCGGGGGCTTCCAGGTGATGAGCCTGGGGTCGGGGTTCAAGAAGGTCATCGACATGAAGTCGGTGGACCAGTCCGGCCCGGATGATGCGGTCGCCCCCGGCAAGGAACGCATGGCCAACGTGGACGAGGACGGGGTCTGGTTCAAATCCCACCTGGACGGGACCATGCACCGCTTCTCCCCGGAAATCTCCATGGGCGTGCAGCACCAGATCGGGGCGGACATCATGTTCGCCTTTGACGAGCTGACCACCTTGCAGAACTCGCGCGGCTACCAGGTCGAGTCGCTGGAGCGCACCCGGCGCTGGGCCGAACGCTGCATCGCCGAACATTTCCGGCTCACCGACGAGCGCAGCACCAAGCCCTACCAGGCCCTGTTCGGGGTCATCCAGGCGCCCAGTACGAAGACCTGCGCCGCAAGGCCTGCCGGGACCTGGGGGCACTGGCCTTTGACGGGTTCGGCATCGGCGGGGCCCTGGAGAAGGAAAACCTGGGCACCATCGTGGGATGGTGCGCGCAGGAACTGCCCGAGGACAAGCCGCGGCACCTGCTGGGAATCTCCGAACCGGATGACATCTTCACCGCCATCGAAAACGGGGCCGACACCTTCGACTGCGTTTCCCCCACCCGTGTGGCGCGCAACTCGGCGTTCTACACGCCGCACGGCCGCTTCAACCTCTCCGGGGCCCGCTACAAGCGCGACTTCACCCCGCTGGTCGACGGCTGCACCTGCTACGCCTGCCAGCACTTCACCCGGGCCTACATCCACCACCTGTACAAGGCCAAGGAGCTGCTCAGCCACACGCTGATCTCGATCCACAATGAGCACTTCACCGTGAACCTGGTTGAATCCGCCCGCCAGGCGATCGAGCAGGGCACGTTCTTCGAGTTCAAGGACGAGGTCATGGCCAAGTACTACGCCGGCAAACCCGACCCGCAGGGCCAGCCGGCCTAACGGCCTAACGGCCGGAGGAAGCTCAGGCTGCCTTCTCGCGCAGCGCCGCCAGGGCGCTT
>NZ_BAXF01000412.1:0-1969 GCF_001310435.1 Arthrobacter sp. JCM 19049
CCGGGGCGGAAGGGCCGGGTGAGCTTGCGCAGGTCCGGGTTCACCGCCGCGCGGGACTGCTGTCCGGCGGTCTGGTCGAAGGAGACGTCCTCGGCGAACAGGTCCATCAGCTTGGTGCCGACCATGACGTGCTGGAACAGCGGGATCGGACGGTGTTCGGAGACGATGATGTCGGTGTCCCCGCGCACGGTGTCCAGCCAGCCGCCGAATTCCTCGGCGTTGGAGACGGTGGCGGAGAGGGAAATGATCTGCACGTTCTGCGGCAGGTGCAGGATCACTTCCTCCCACACGGCCCCGCGGAACTTGTCGGCCAGGTAGTGCACCTCGTCCATCACCACGTAGCCCAGCCCGTCCAGGGTGCGTGAGTCGGCGTAGAGCATGTTGCGCAGCACCTCGGTGGTCATCACCACCACCTGGGCTTCGGAGTTGATGGAGGTGTCCCCCGTCAGCAGGCCCACATTGCGCGCCCCGTGCACCTTGACCAGGTCCGAGTACTTCTGGTTGCTCAGCGCCTTGATGGGGGTGGTGTAGAAGGCCTTGAGGCCCTGGGCCAGGGCCTGGAAGATCGCGAACTCACCGACCACCGTCTTGCCGGCCCCGGTGGGGGCGGCCACCAGCACCCCCTTGCCCTGGGCGACCGACTGGCAGCCCTGCTCCTGGAACGGGTCCAGGTCGAATCCGAGGCTGGCACGGAAGTCGGGCATCAGGGTGCCGCGCTCAACTGCCCGGGCCTTGGCCTGCTGGTAGCGTTCGGCTGGGGTGCTCACTTTGACTCGGTGTCTCCTAGGTTGGGGGTTGGCCGACTCTACTCCAGACGTTCCCCGCGAGCCAGCCGTTCATTCTCGGCTTCCTGCTCGGCAAGTTTCTTGGAGCGTTTGCGGTCGTTGAGGTAACAGATCAGGGTGGCTGCCGCGAAGGTGAGGAACAGCGGGCCGGCCAGGGCGAACATGGTGATCGCATCGCCGCCGGGGGCGGCCATCGCTGCGACCAGGGCGATCAGGAAGACGGTGATGCGCCAGTTCTTCAGGATCAGCCGGGCCGGCAGCACGCCGACCATGTTCAACCCCACCATCAGCACCGGCACCAGCATGGCCAGCCCGAAGGCCAGCAGCAGCCGGAAGATGAACGGCAGATAGTTGTCGATCGTCAGCAGCATCTCCGAGTTTTCCGGGGCCAGGCCGACGAAGAACTGCAGCGCGAAGGGCAGCACGTAATAGGCCATCGCGACCCCGCCCAAAAACAGCGGCACCGCGGCGGCGGCGAAGGAGTACCCGAGGCGGCGTTCGTTCTTCTTCAGTCCCGGGACGATGAACGCCCACAGCTGGTAGAGCCACACCGGTGAGGAGAGGACCAGGCCGATGAACAGCGAGACCTTGAGCATGATGTCGAAGGGCGACATCACCGCCGCGTAGTTCACCGAGCCGCCGGCGGCCAGGACCGGGGTGAACAGCAGGTCCAGGACCTCGTCGTAGAAGAAGAACCCGGCGACGGTGGCCAGGGCCAGCGCGATCAGCGCCTTGAACAGGCGGTTGCGTGCTTCGGCCAGGTGCTCCCGCAGCGCCATCCGGCCTTCGGGGTCCTTGGGCCGCCGTTTCTTCCGCCCGCTGGTATCTGGTTGTTTAGCCACAGAGATGAGTGTTAGGAGTTCTTCTTCTCGTCGTTCTTGGGGTCGACGAATTCGCCGTCGATGGTTTCGTTCTTGGCGTCGTCATCGTCCTTCATCTTGCGCACCTCGGACTTGAAGATCCGCAGCGACTGACCCATCGAACGGGCCATGCCCGGAAGCTTCGGGGCGCCAAAGAGCAGCAGTGCCAAGACGATGATGATGACCAGGTGCCATCCCTGTAATCCACCCATGGGATTTCCCTTCTTTTGTTGCCTTTAAGTCTACGTCAGAACAGGTGTACGTCGTACACGTTCTGGCGCTGGTTCCGGGCGGCACGGCGGGCCACCCGGGCGGCGCGGCGGG
>NZ_BAXF01000413.1:0-1955 GCF_001310435.1 Arthrobacter sp. JCM 19049
CCGCCAAACCCGGTGTCGGCCAGCGCGGCATCACTTGCCGGGGCCTTGGCCTGAGCGGCGTCTTCGGTGTCGATCTTGTGCGCAACGGCTGCGCCGACGATCGTGGCCTCCGGCGTCTTGGCGGCTTGTGGTGACGCATTGCTGGAGGCTTCACCTCACCCTTGCCCTTGTCGTTGCCGCTCTCGGTCTGATCGCCGAAGTACCAGGCGAGGAAGTCCTCAAACCAGGCAGCGTCCTCGCCCTCCAAGAGCTCCCGGTAGCTTTCGATCAGTTCCTTCAGCTCGGCCTCGCTTTGGGCCATATCGAACTCGATGCCGAGGAAGATCCCGAGCAGTTCCCTACCCTGATCGGTGCTGAAGAACTGCTCCCACTGTGCTTCGTCCCAGCTTTCGCTGCCTTCCGGCAGCAGGCGCAGCACCTCATCGAGCCAGGCCTGTTCTTCATCGGAGAGGTCCGGGTCCTCGATGCTGGACTGTTCCAGGTATTCATCGACGAGACGGTCCCATTCCCGGCCCTGAGCAGTCTTGAAGAAGGCCTCCCATTGTTCTTCCGTCCAATTTTCATCGACCTGGGGGAAGCGTTCATCAAGGTAATCCCAGAACGCGTCCTCGTCGTCGAAGGACACGCCATTGACGTTGGCCGCGAAGAGGGATGCAAGATTCCTTGTGTCATCCCCACGGGTTTCCGCGGCCGGTTCCGGTGCTTGGTTCAGCTTTTCCTGCTTCTTCGGCACCGGCCCACCCTCCGATTGGGCGGCGGGGGCACTCTTTTCCGCGGACCCGGGAACCTCGGTGACCAGCGAGTTGTCCTCATCTGTCGTCCCGGAGCCGTTTGCCGGGGCCTGGTCCGTGGTGGGCTGATCCGCAGCGGTTGGCGCGGCGGGTTCTGCCGGTCCCGGTTCGGTGCGCTCTGTCTCGGTACCGTTCTCGGCTGGTGCCGCGGTTTCCTCAGGCGAAGCGGCCGGGTCGGTTGCCGCTTCAGCCGGCTCGTTCTCCGGCGGGGCCTGCTCGCTGGCAGCCGCTGTCATCGGTTCAGCCACGTCGGCCGCGCTCAGTTGTACCGGTTCCGACGGCACCGGAAGGGCGGCCGGTGCATTGGCCGCCGGTTCCTGGAGGGCGCTTGATTCGGCTGCAATTGCGGTGGGGGACTGCACGGTTTCGTCGGCCTGCGCCGCAGCGGGCGACAGCAGTAGGCCCGAAACGACGGCGGTGGAGAGGAGCGCTCCGGAGACGCGAGAGGTCATGGTTTTCCTGTTCTATACGCAAAGACAGCGGCTGGGACTGCGACCCTTGAAAGGTGGAAGAAAAGGCCCCGGCCGATCGCGTGCTCTTGAAGTGAACGCGTGACAAAGATCAACCTAGCGTACTTATTACCCGGCACAAAGCAGACGCACAGAATGACTTGAGCCGCCGGTCTGTTTCAGTTAAGGACGCAACCCCGCACCAACGGGTGCGGGGCTGCGTCCTTGCCTTCAATAAGCGTGGTTGGGGCCGCTCTTTACGGCCAGGAATCCTCACCTTCGTGGCAGATCAGCAGTTCGCGCACCTCGCAGCCCCGCGGCTGGGAGAGCGCGAACAGGATGGCGCCGGCCACCCGCGAGGGGTCGTTGAGCCGGGAGTTGTCCGCCGGGCGGTACTGCTCGGTGCGGTCATCGAAGAAGTGGGTGTCCATGCCGCCGGGGATGATCGTGGTGACCCCCAGCCGCCCGGCCGTTTCGGCGGCCAGCGCCTTGCTGAACCCCGAGCACCCCGAACTTCGAAGCGCAGTAGGCGGTCGCATCCGAAACGCCGCGCAGCGCCAGGGTCGAGGCGATGGTCACCAGACGCCCATGGCTTTTCTCCAGGTGCGGCAGCGCGGCCCGCGCCGTGGAGACCGTGCCGAGCAGGTTAACCCCCAGCACCAGCTCCCACTGGTCCGCCGGGACCTCATCCAGTTTGCCGCAGCGGTCAATGCCG
>NZ_BAXF01000414.1:0-1946 GCF_001310435.1 Arthrobacter sp. JCM 19049
CCTGTGCCACCGGGGCGTGGCCCGGGTGCATTGGCAGCTTCGAGGCCAGGGCGCGGGCCTTCTGCGCGTTGGCGAAGTCCACCACCACGTCATAGCTGGTGGCCACAAACTGGCTGGAGGAGGCGAAGTCGCGCTTGCCGCGGCGCATCGAATAGCTGACCACCCCGGCGATCATCCAGATCGCCATGCCCAGCCCGATCGCCGAAAGGATCTGGTAGAGCCGCCGTCCGGACTGAACAGGGACAACAGCAGGCCCACGAAGAAGCCCATCATCGCGCCCTGCGCGGCACCGGCCAACGCCACCTTCGGGTAGGAGAGCTTGGCGGTGACCCGTTCCACGGTGCGCAGGTCATTGCCCACAATGGTGACCGAGGAGACCGGGAAGTCATTGTCGGCCAGATAGTCCACCAGTTTCTGGGCATCAAGGTATGAGGTGTAGCGGCCTAGCAGTTCGCCCCGCGGCAAACCCCCGGCACTTTGCATATTGGCTCCAAGCGGCTGGGTCATACCTATATTGTGCATGCATTTGCTGTGCAAACCCCATATGGTGCCCAGCTATCGCTGAGGGTGAAAGCTTCACGCCGGGCAATCGCATCACAATTGCCCCCGTTGCACCAGCTGACCGCGATACGCTGGGGTGGTGAGCTCCACTGTTTCCAAGATCTTCGTTGCCCGCCTGCTGGGGCTGGACGTCTTTGACCCCCTCGGCGACCGGCTGGGCCGGCTGCGCGATGTGGTCGTGGTCTCCCGCGGGCCCAAGAAGTCAGAATCCTGTGTGGGCGTGGTCGTCGAGGTCCCGGGCAAGCGCCGGGTCTTCGTGCCGATGACCCGCATCCAGTCCATGGAGGCGAACCAGATCATCTGTTCCGGCTGGTGAACATGCGCCGCTTCCAGCAGCGCGGGGCCGAAACCCTCATCGCCGCGGAAATCTTTGACCGCAAGATCGCCTTCCGGGACGGCACCGGGCACGGCGTGGTCGAAGACGTGGGCCTGATCCAGACCCGGATGGGCGACTGGGAGGTCAACGAGTACTTCGTGCAGCGCGCCGAACCGGGCTCCAGCCTGCTGGGCCTGCGCCGCAACCGGCGCCACCGGGTGCTGGTCTCCTGGGAGCAGGTGATCCCGGTCGGCGCCCACGAGCCACAATCCGCGGACACGTTCGTCGCGGCCCACGATGAGATGAAGCCGGCGGACTTCGCCGACGCGCTGCATGAGATGAACGCCAAGCGCCGCCTGGAGATCGCCGCCCACCTGCAGGATGACCGGCTGGCCGATGTGCTGCAGGAAATGCCGGACCGCGAACAGGTCCAGATCCTCTCCGCCCTGGGCCTGGAGCGTGCCGCGGACGTGCTGGAGGAGATGGACCCGGATGACGCCGCGGACCTGCTTGGTGAACTGAACGAGGACACCAAGGTCCAGCTGCTGGACATGATGAGCAAGGAGGAGGCCGATGACGTGCGCCGCCTGCTGGCCTACCCCGAAGGCACCGCCGGCTCGGTGATGACCCCGGTGCCGGTGATCCTCACCCCCGAATCCACGGTGGCCGAGGCGCTGGCCGCCGTGCGCCGCGAGGAGCTCTCCCCCGCCCTGGCCTCGGCCGTCTACGTGGTGCGCCCGCCCTTGGAGACCCCCACCGGCAAGTACCTGGGAGCCGTGCACATCCAGGCGCTGCTGCGTGCCGCTCCCCCGGAGCCGCTGGGTGACATCCTGGACAAGGAGCTGGAACCCATCCCGGACAACGCCAGCGTCTCGGAGGTCGTGCGCCACCTGGCCACCTACAACCTCACCTCATTGGGCGTGGTCAACTCCGATGGCCGCCTGGTGGGGGCGATCACCGTGGATGACGTCCTGGACCACCTGCTGCCCGAGGACTGGCGCAGCCAGCACTAGACCACGCTTGGCCCGGTGCCGCCCCGGCCCGGGAACCGCACGCACACCGTCCGAAC
>NZ_BAXF01000415.1:0-1922 GCF_001310435.1 Arthrobacter sp. JCM 19049
GGCGCGTCGGGCAGCAGCAGGGCGGAGATCAACGCCTCGTCGGCGATGATGTTCGGGCCGCGGGTGCGCATCACGATGACCTCGGAGGCCCCGGCGTCCCCGCCCACGCGGATCTGAACGTCCAGGCAGTTCTTGCCGGTCACCGGCCCGCGCACCACCACGATCACCCGGCAGGGGTGTTCGCGGCTGGCCAGGTCGGCGGCGTCGATCGCCTTCTCGGCGAACCCCTCCCGGTGATGACCACCAGGGTCAGCACCCGGGGAGAGCGCGGAGGCGCCGTGGGTGCGCCGCGCGGTGATCAGTTTCTTGGCCACCTGGCTGGTGGTGGTGTTGGGAAGATCGATCATCATGGCCGGCGCCACGTCCTTCCGTCTCGGGCCATCAGCTCATCGCTGCTGGACGGGCCCCAGGACCGGGGTGGTAGGGCTCGGGCTGGCAGTCCAGCGCGGCCCAGTGTTCCTCGAACGGGTCCAGGATCCGCCAGGACTGTTCGACTTCCTCGTGGCGCGGGAAGAGCGGCGGCTCGCCCAGCAGCACGTCCAGGATCAGCCGTTCATAGGCTTCGGGGGAGGATTCGGTGAACGCGTTGCCGTACCCGAAGTCCATGGTCACGTCGCGGATCTCCATCTGGGTGCCGGGCACCTTGGAGGAGAAGCGCATGGTGGCGCCCTCGTCGGGCTGCACCCGGATCACGATCGCGTTCTGCCCGAACTCGTCATCCTCGTGGTCGGTGAACAGCAGGTTTGGGGCGCGCTTGAACACCACCGCGATCTCGGTGACGCGCCGGCCCAGGCGCTTGCCGGCGCGCAGGTAGAACGGGACCCCGTGCCAGCGCCGGGTGTTGATGTTCAGCCGGATCGCCGCGTAGGTTTCCGTCTTGGACTTGGGGTTGAAGCCTTCCTCGTCCAGGAATCCGACGACCTTCTCCCCGCCCTGCCAACCGGAGGTGTACTGTCCGCGGGCGCTGGCCGCGTCCAGATCCTCGGGCAGGGTGACGGCGGTGAGCACCTTCTCCTTTTCGGCGCGCAGGTGGTCGGCGTTGAAGGAGATCGGCTCCTCCATGGCCGTCAGCGCGAGCAGCTGCAGCAGGTGGTTCTGGATGACGTCGCGGGCCGCGCCGACCCCGTCGTAGTAGCTGGCGCGTCCGCCGATGCCGATGTCCTCGGCCATGGTGATCTGCACGTGGTCCACGTACTTGTTGTTCCACAGCGGTTCGAACAGCTGGTTGCCGAAGCGGAAGGCCAGCAGGTTCTGCACGGTCTCCTTGCCCAGGTAGTGGTCGATGCGGAACACGGCATCGGGCGGGAAGACCGATTCGACGATGCTGTTCAGTTCCCGGGCGCTGGCCAGGTCATGGCCGAACGGCTTTTCGATGACCACCCGTTCCCAGCCGGGGTTGTTGTCGTTGGCCAGGTGGTGCTCGGAGAGCTTCTGGCAGACGACCTCGAACCAGCTGGGCGGGATGGAGAGGTAGAAGGCGTGGTTGCGCCCGGTGTTGCGGGTTTCGGCCAGCTCATCCAGGGTGGCCGCCAGCTGCTCATAGGCGGCGTCGTCGTCGAAGGCGCCGGAGATGAAGCGCATCCCGGAGGCCAGCTGCTCGAACACGGTCTCGTTGAACGGGGTGCGGGCGCTGGCCAGGATCCATTCACGGGCTTCGGCGGCGAAGTCCTGGGCGGACCAGTCACGCCGCCCGAACCCGACGATCGCGAAGTTCGGCGGCAGCAGGCCGCGGCTGGCCAGGTCGTAGACCGCGGGCATGAGTTTCTTGCGGGCCAGGTCGCCGGTGATCCCGAAGAACACCAGGCTCCGGGACCGGCGATGCGGTTCAGCCGCCGGTCCCGGGGATCGCCGGTAGTGGGTTGCTGCATCTGTTCCTTAGCTCCACTCGTCCTTAAGCTCACCGATCAGCGGCTGGCTGATGG
>NZ_BAXF01000416.1:0-1925 GCF_001310435.1 Arthrobacter sp. JCM 19049
CTTGCCAACAGCTTCGCCAGCAGCCACCGCCAGGTGCTGGCCAGCAGCAGCCGGGACATCCTGCGCGCCGGACCCGGGGTCCAGGCGCTGCGGGACAAGGCCCGCATGGTACGCGACGAACTGCTCGCCGCCGGTTAGTAAAGTAGTCGGATCGCGCTGTGGCTACTAAGGTTTCTAGTAGCCACAGCGCGATTACTCTTGCAAATGCCGCGTTTGGTGGTTATGTTCACAACATGGCCTTAGTCCACAACTGATGAAGGATGGCTGAACGATGGTACTGCGAGAACTTTCAGACGAAGACCGGATCCGCGCCCGTGCCAAGGCCCTGGCCGCCCGCACCCGTCGGGCTGAGATCAAGTCCCAGTTCAGTAGCGGAAAAATCTCCATCACTGAGGTACTAGACTTGGTGTACGAAGATGAGGCAGTCGGTCGCATGCGTGTGATGGACCTGCTCGAATCAGTGCCCGGCGTCGGCGAGGTCCGCGCCGCGAACCTGCTCGAACGCCTGGGGATCTCCCCGTCACGCCGCCTGCGCGGCCTGGGACGCAAGCAGCGGGTGGCGATCACTGAACACTTCAAGCAATCTCCGCCCAAGACGAAAGCGTAGTAAATGACCCCAGCGTCGGTAACGGTTCTGGCCGGCCCCACGGCCGTAGGCAAGGGCACCGTCTCCACCTACATCCGTGAGAACTATCCGCAGGTCTGGTTGTCGGTTTCCGCCACCACCCGCGATCCGCGCCCGGGGGAGGTGGAAGGGGTCCACTACTACTTCGTTGGGCCCAAGCGCTTTGGGGAGCTGGTCGAATCCGGACAAATGCTTGAATGGGCGGTCGTGCACGGGCAAAACAGCTACGGCACCATCCGCTCCACCGTGGAACAGGCAGTGGCCGAGGGCAAGAAGGTGCTGCTGGAAATCGACCTGCAGGGCGCACGCCAGGTCAAAGAGTCGATGCCGGAGGCACAATTCGTGTTCCTGGCCCCGCCCTCCTGGGATGAACTGGTGCGCCGGCTTGTGGGCCGCGGCACCGAATCGAGCGAGGAACAGCAGCGCCGGCTGGAAACCGCTAAACTGGAACTTGCGGCCGAACCGGAATTCGACGTGACCATTGTCAACGACAGTGTGTCGCGGGCCGCCGAAGAGCTTGTGTCCCTCATGGGGCTAGACGAAAAATAAGGGGAGTCCTGTGACCGAAAACCTTGAAGGAATCATCAACCCTTCAATCGACTCGTTGCTGAAGACCGATGAGTCCAAGTACGCGCTGGTGCTGAATTCGGCCAAACGCGCCCGCCAGATCAACGCCTACTACGCGCAGCTGAACGAAGGCCTGTTCGAATACGTTGGCCCGCTGGTGGAAACCAAGCTCAACGAGAAGCCGCTGACCATCGCCCTGCGTGAACTGAACGAGGGCCTGCTGAAGGTCACCCCGGCCGACGCCGAGTAAGTCAACACTTCAACGGATGGCGCCCCAGTTAGCACCGGTGGCGCCATTCGCTGTTTAAGCCCGCAGGCCGCCACCCAGTCCCACATTGTGAGGTAGAAGTTGAAGAGAATCGTGCTCGGGGTCTCCGCCGGGATCGCCGCCTACAAGTCCGTCCTGCTGCTGCGTCTGCTGCGCGAGGCCGGGCACCACATCGATGTGATTCCCACCGGCAACGTAGCCCAGTTCGTGGGCAACGCCACCTTTGAGGCCCTCAGCGGCAACCCGGTTACCTCGAACGTGTTCGACGCGGTGGACACCGTGAACCACGTGCGCCTGGGCCAGGAGGCCGACCTGGTGGTCGTCGTTCCGGCCACCGCCGACCTGCTGGCCAAGGCGGCCGCCGGGATCGCCAACGACCTGCTCACCGGCACCCTGCTGGCCACCCGCGCCCCGGTGGTGATGGCCCCGGCCATGCACACCGAAATGTGGCAGCACCCGGCGACC
>NZ_BAXF01000417.1:0-1919 GCF_001310435.1 Arthrobacter sp. JCM 19049
CTGGCCCGGCTCACGGCCTTCCCGGTTCATGCGGGCCTGCTTGGACGGCGGGATCACCGGTTCCTCCATCAGCAGCGGGCGTCCACCCTGGGCCATCAGCGCCAGCGCGGCGGCGATTTCCAGGTGATCCAGCTCTTCATGCTCGGTGGCGAACTTCTCCACGATCTCGCGGAAGGCGCTCAGGTCCTGACCAACGATGGTCTGGTCGATCCGGTCGGTGAACTTCTGGATGCGGCGGTTGTTCACCGATTCCACGGTGGGCAGCTGCATCATGGACACCGGCTGGCGGGTGGCCTTCTCGATGGCGCGCAGCAGGTACTTCTCGCGTGGGGTCATGAACAGGATCGCGTCCCCCGAGCGGCCGGCACGGCCGGTGCGGCCAATGCGGTGCACGTAGGACTCGGTGTCATGCGGGATGTCGTAGTTGATCACGTGGCTGATGCGCTCCACGTCCAGGCCGCGGGCGGCCACGTCGGTGGCCACCAGGATGTCAATCTTGCCCGCGCGTAGGTTCTCCACGGTGCGCTCACGCTGCTGCTGCGGGATGTCACCGTTGATGGCGGCGGCGGTGAAGCCGCGGGCCTTGAGCTTGTCGGCCAGGTCCTCGGTGGCCATCTTGGTGCGCACGAAGGTGATAACTCCGTCGAAGTCCTCGGATTCCAGGATCCGGGCCATCGCGTCCAGCTTGTGCGCCCCCATCACCTGCAGGTAGCGCTGGGTGATGTTGGTGCCGGTGGTCTGCTTGGACTTGACCGACACTTCCTCGGGGTTGCGCAGGTACTCGGAGGCGATCCGGCGGATGGCACGCGGCATGGTGGCGGAGAACAGGGCCACCTGCTTGTCTTCCGGGGTGGCTTCCAGGATCTTGTCGACCTCTTCTGCGAAGCCCATGCGCAGCATTTCGTCGGCCTCGTCCAGCACCATGTACTGCAGGTTCGACAGGTCCAGCGAGCCCTTGTTGATGTGGTCGATGACGCGGCCCGGGGTGCCGACCACGACCTGGGCGCCACGGCGCAGGCCAGCCAGCTGCGGGCCGTAGGGGGCACCGCCGTACACGGCAGCACGGTGAAGTCATCCAGGTGCTTGGCGTAGGAGGTGAAGGCCTCGGCAACCTGCAGGGCCAGTTCACGGGTCGGTGCCAGCACCAGGATCTGCGGGGTGCGGGACGGACCGTTCAGGTCAGCGACCTCGGCCATGCGCGAAAGCGCGGGCAGCGCGAACGCGGCGGTCTTTCCGGTACCGGTCTGGGCCAGGCCCACGACATCGCGGCCCTCAAGCAGCAGCGGATGGTGGCGGCCTGAATCGGAGAGGGCTTTTCGTAGCCCAGGTCGACCACGGAAGCCAGCACGCGGGCGTCCAGGCCCAGCTCGCTGAACAGCACGGTCGGCTCGTCGCTGCCGTTTTCGTTGGTGGAGTTCTCGGTGGAATTGACGGACATGTCAGTAGACACGAACAGATACCTCATTCGTTAGGGGAAGGCCTACGCGTCCCCAAAAAAACGACGAATAGGCTACACAGTCAAAAACAACTCACGCTCATCAAGCGTTCCCCTATGACATAAATATCCGCACACACTTTGCGGATTCACAACACGAGAAAGGCTCCGGCCTCAAAAATTGGGCAAGATGCGAGGGATGCCCGATGTTCGCGAACAATCCATTCTATCGGCATCGGCCGCGCAAAGACAGGGTCGAGGTGGTGTGAGATCAGGCACCGCGCCCCCTGCACTAAGCTGGCTGGTGTGAAAAGCAACGGTTCCAAGCCTGCGTCCTCCGCGGCGCAGATGCCTTCCGCCCTGCGCATTGCCCGGCTGTGCTGGGTGTTGGCCGCCGCGCTGTTCCTGGGTTTTGCCGCGAGTCTGTTCGTCACCGCCGCGCGCTCGACCGAACCGTCCACCGGTCCGTGGCTGCTGGCCAGCC
>NZ_BAXF01000418.1:0-1917 GCF_001310435.1 Arthrobacter sp. JCM 19049
GAATCACCGTGATCGCGCTGCGGGTAGTGATCTGCCCCTGCAGCAACGCCTCCAAGGTGCGCGGACACAACTGGCGCAACCCCTCGGCCACCAACAGGCGCGCATTGGTCGAGTACTCGGTGGTGCGGGTGGCCAAGGACGCCTCGGCCACGAAATTCTGCCGTATCACCTGCTCCGAGCCCGGCTTCACCCCATACTTCTGGATACTGGCCAACTGCAGCGGATCAGTGATGCCCTTCTGCCGGTCCTGCAAATACGACAGCTCCAGCCCCTCGGCCAGCAACACCGCCTCAACGGCATCGAGCATCGAACGCAGCCGCCCCACCGTTCCCAACCGCTCCAACACCTCACCCGGGGACCCCGGCGCGGACGCCAGCAACTCATCGGTCACGGCCGAGGACAGGGGCTGGCACGCAATCTTGTAATCGATCCCGGCATGCAGCACCCCGTCGATGCCCCAGTGGTCCCGAAAACCGCTGGGCAGGATCGGTAACCGGTGGACGTCATCCCCGGAATCGAAGATCTCTTTTCTGCCCATACCCCATCATCCCAACCCCCACCGACACTATGACCCCGACCACAACCAGATGGGGAAAGCTCGAAAAGATTTTCGAGTCGGTTCGACGCTCAGGTCGGGCTCGTGGCCCTTACGGCACGCTCCTGGCGGCAGTTTGGTGGAATGTGAGCAGGCTGGCCGGGGTCAGGCCCCAGTCCAGGACCGCTACTTCAACAACGGCCCCGGCCTGGGGTACGCGGGCAAACGAGGCGTGGCCGTGGAAGTAGGCATCCAGGCCCCGCAGCTGGTCGAACAGCTCCACCAGCTCATCGGCTGATCGGTGAAGAACTGCAGCGCGTAGTGCCGGACCGCGTCAAGATGGACATCTGGTTTGGGCACCGGCGCCTGCAGCAGCAGTTCGGTGATGTTGTTGTGCCTTGCACCCGGCAGCCGGTCACCCGGCCCACGTCACTGATCATGGCTTCTCCGGTGCGGGATCATTGTCGGTGGGTAATTGCGGCGTGATTCCCAGCTGCAGGGCCGTGACCTGTGGCGGCGTCGAATCCTGGCGCAGGTAGCCGCCGAAGGCCAGACGGCGGCCGAGCAGGGCGCTGGCCGGCAGCTGGCGCAACGCCTCAAAGAGCTCCTGGGTACCCGGAACCACCCGGTAGCCCGATGCACCGGTATCCACCTCAAGGTAGGGTGGCCGCTCCCCCAGTCCGAGACGGCGGACCACCCCGCTGCCGTGCAGCAGCAGGTTGGTTTCGTCCAGGCCGGAGGGCTGGGTCGTGGGCATTAGGGCACCCGGGCAGTCCAGGCGTCGGTGGCGAACTTCGCGGCGGCCAGTTCGCGTGCGGCTTGGCGGGTGTCCTCATCCAAGGTGGCCTCGGTGGCCTGGTAGTGGCCGGTGAAGGTCTCCATCATGGTGCGGATGACCTCATCGCGGGCCAGCTGGGTTTGGCTCTTGAGCGGGTCCACGCGCTTGACGGCGCTGGTGATGCCCTTGTCGGAGATCTTCTCCCGGCCGATGCGCAGCACCTCGACCATCTTCTGCGCGTCGATGTCGTAGCTCATGGTCACGTGGTGCAGCATGCCGCCGCGGGCCAGGCGCTTCTGCGCGGCGCCGCCGATCTTGCCTGGTCGGTGGCGATGTCATTCAGCGGCTTGTAGTAGGCCTGGACGCCCAGCTTCTGCAGCGCTCCATGACCCACTGGTCCAGGTACGGGTAGGAGTCGGCGAAGCTCATCCCGTCGACCAGGGATTCGGGGGCGTAGAGCGAGTAGGTGATGCAGTTGCCGGCCTCCATGAACATCGCCCCGCCGCCGGAGATGCGGCGCACCACCTTCACCCCGTGGTGGGCGGCGGCCTGCGCGTCGACCTCGTTGGACAGGGATTGGAAGGAGCCGATGACCACCGCGGCC
>NZ_BAXF01000419.1:0-1917 GCF_001310435.1 Arthrobacter sp. JCM 19049
CAACGCCCACAGGGCGGTTTCCGGGGTGGCGTTGCCGGTGGCCAGCTCTTCGCGCAGGCGCTGGTACATGCCCAGGAGCGTTCCAGCCCACGGGCCACCGGGCCCAGGTCCTGGGCCAGCTCCGGTTCATGCAGGGTGGCTTCGAGCAGTTCCTGGCTCGACGCCGGCCTCCACCGGCACTGTCCTTCTGGCGCAGCAGCTGGCGCAGCCGCCGGATTTCCAGCGCGGTGCTCATCCCGTAGCGGGAGAGCAGCAGCGACTGCATGCGCAGCGGGTCCTCGTTGGCTTCGGGGTTCACCGCCAGCGCCAGCAGGTCCAGCAGCGGGCGCACCGCGTTCTCCTCCTTCAGCGGCACTTCCGCCGGAGGGGTGGTTACCGCGATTCCCTGGCCTTCCAGGAAGCGGCTGAGATTGCGCACCTGGGAGCCGGTGCGCACCACGATCGCCATCTCCGCCAGGGGGCGGTGTTCGTAGAGGTTCAGGTGCACGATGTGCTGGGCGAGGAACCGCTCCTCCTGGGTGGAGTTTTCAAATAGATGAGTTTGCACCGTTGCCGGGTGGGGATCTTCCCCGAACTCCAGGGCTCGGCCATGCAGCCCGGCGGCCACCGGGACCCGGCGCACCACGCGTTTCCACGCCTGGGCGATGGCGGGGCCCATCCGGTAGCTGGTTTTCAGTTCGTAGATGCCAGCCGGGTTGCGGGGCGTTGAGTAGCGCTGGGTGAACTGTGCCAGCTCATCGGCGCGGGCGCCGCGGAACCCCTGCACCACATTGTCGGGGGCGGCGAAGGCCACCAAGTTCCGGCCACGCCCCAGCAGGGTCAGCAGCCGGTGTTGGGAAAGGCTAGCCTCCTGCAGGTCATCGACCAGGACCAGCTGCAGCTGATCCTGTTCGGCGGCCAGGAATTCGGGTTGGCTTCCAGCAGTTCCGCGGCCCGGGTGATCAGCCGGCCGGGTCGAAGGCCTCGGCGCTGCCCAGGTCCAGCAGATCCCGGTACTCCTGGTAGAACATGGCCGCGGCCACCCATTCGCCGCGTTCGGCCTGCTCCCCCAGCTGCGCGATGTCGTCCGGTTCCAGGCCGAGTTCGGAGACCCGGTCAAAGAACTCACGCACCTCCTTGCGAAAACCCCGGGTGCCCACCGCCAGGCGCAGTTCCTCCGGCCACGGCGGGGATGGGGTCAGCCCCTGTTCGTGGCCTTCGAGCAGGTGCCCGAGCAAGGTGTCCTGTTCCGGCCCGGAGAGCAGGCGCGGGGCCCGCTCCACCATGGGCAGCAGCCCCTGCAGCCGGGCGCGGCGAATCAGGTCGAAGGCGTAGGCGGACCAGGTGCGCACCACCGGTTCGGTAAAGGTTTGCTCGGCCCGTGCGCTAAGTTCATTGCGCAACAGGGCGGCGGTGTTGCGGGTGGGGGCCAGCACCAGCAGGGAGAGCGGGTCCAGCCCGGCACGCAGGCGCTGCACGGCGACTTCAACCAGCAACGTGGACTTTCCGGTTCCCGGGGCGCCGGCGACCAGTGAGGGCTGGCGCGAGGTGACCAGGTGATCCAGCACTTCTGGGGTGCCCGTTGCCGTGTCTGCCGATTCGCTCATGGTTCCATCCCATCACGCGGCTCCGACGTTTTGGTTCCACGGCCCGCCCGTTGCCCGAAGGCTGGTCGGTGCGCGGCCGCTCTTCATCCGCCCTGGAGGTCCGCGGCCCGTCGAGGCTGGCGGACAGTTCCTGGATTTGGCGCCACTGCCGGTCATTGGGCTGCCAACGGGCCCGGGCGACATCCACTCTGCCCCCGCGCCGGGGCATGCGCTCTTGATCCCAGTGGGCGCGCGCCTGCTCCAGCAGGGATGCGGTGATGTTGCCATCTGCCCGGATGATCCGCCACCAGGGCGTGCCCGGCGCGGTGCCCTGCATCGCCTTGCCGACCTG
>NZ_BAXF01000420.1:0-1907 GCF_001310435.1 Arthrobacter sp. JCM 19049
CGCGGCACGGGGCTTCGGTTAACGATCCGTGGCGGCTGGCGGCCCAACCGGGGCAACGCCAGCCCGCCACGGGGCGAACACAGAATTGAGGGTTACATGTGCCGGTGCAGGCGGCGGGCCGCCTCGGCCAGCGACCCGGCCAGTGACGGGTAGACGGTGAAGGTCTCGGCCACGTCATCCACGTGTAGGTTGTTCTGCACGGCCAGGGCCAGCGAGTAGATCAGTTCACTGGCGCGCGGGGCAACCACCACGCCGCCGATCACGGTGCCAGAGCCCTTGCGGGAGACGATCTTGACGAACCCCTCCTCCATGTTCATCATCTTGGCTCGGGCGTTGGTGGCCAGGTCAACCTTGACGATGTTCGCCTGGTACTTGCCCTCGGCCACGGCGCGCTGGGAGACACCAACGGTAGCGATTTCCGGGGAGGTGAAGATGTTCGAGGAGACCAGGTCCAGGTTGATCGGCTTGACCGAGTCGCCCAGCAGGTGGGCCACGGCGATGCGTCCCTGCATGGCCGAAACCGAGGCCAGGTTGAACACCCCGGTGCAGTCCCCGGCCGCGTACACGTTGTTGGCGGTGGTGCGCGAAACCCCGTCGACCCGGATGTGCCCCGAATCGGTCAGCTGCACCCCGGCCTCCTCCAGGCCCAGGCCCTTGGTGTTCGGGATCGAGCCCACGGCGACCAGGCAGTGGCTGCCTTCCAGCACGCGCCCGTCGGCGAGGGTGACCAGCACTTTGTCGCCCTGGCGGGTGACGGCTTCGGCACGGGCCTGGGAGACCACGTTCAGGCCGTTGCGCTTGAACACGTCCTCCAGCACCCCGGCGGCGTCGGCGTCCTCACCGGGCAGGACCCGGTCGCGGGAGGACACCAGGGTGACTTTGGCGCCCAGCAGGTTGTAGGCGCTGGCGAACTCGGCGCCGGTGACGCCCGAACCGATGACGATCAGGTGCTCGGGTACGTCATTCATGTTATAGATCTGGGTCCAGTTGAAGATCCGCTCACCATCGGGCTTGGCGGTGGGCAGTTCGCGCGGGTGGGCGCCGGTGGCCAGCAGCACCGCGTCGGCGTCCAGCTTCTGGATGCTGCCGTCGGTGCCGGTGACCTCCACGGTGTGGGCGTCCAGCAGACGCCCCTCCCCGATCAGGATGCGCACCCCGGCCCGCTCCAGGCCGTTGCGGATGTCCGCGGACTGCTCCTTGGCCAGGTCCAGCAGCCGGTGGTTGACCACCGCGAAGTCGGTTTCGGCGTCGTCCAGCCCCTCGATCTTCACCCCGAAGCTGGAGGAGTGCTTGGCCCGGCGCACCACGTCAGCGGTGGCGATCAGGGTCTTGGAGGGCACCACGTCGGTCAGCACCGCCGAACCGCCCATGCCGGCACGTTCCACGATGGTTACGTTGGCGCCCAGTTGGGCCGCGCCGATGGCCGCCTCGTAGCCGCCCGGCCCGCCGCCGATGATTACTAGTCTGGTTGCTTCATTCCTGCGTTCTGTGCTCACGCACCCCATTGTCTCTTATTGGGCCAGCACGTGCACATTCGCCCGGTGCGCGCCCGCGCGGACGGGGTTCAACTGACAAAAACGCATACCGGGCGGTAGCGTATTGCCGTGACTACTTTTGATATTGATCCCAGCACCCTGGCCCAGGAAGCGGCCGGGGCGATCGCCGAGGCCACCGGCATTGCCAAGCACGATTTGGCCGTGGTTCTCGGCTCCGGGTGGGGCCAGGCCGCCGAACTGATCGGCGAGACCACCCACACCCTGGACGCGGCCACCATTCCCGGTTTCCACGCCCCGGCGGTGCCCGGCACAAGGGCCACATTTCCTCGATCCTCACCCGGGACGGCAAGCGGGTGCTGGTGCTGGGGGCGCGCTCCCACTTCTATGAGGGGGCGCGGGGTGCGCGCGGTG
>NZ_BAXF01000421.1:0-1900 GCF_001310435.1 Arthrobacter sp. JCM 19049
GTGACCCCGGGGGACGCGGCCGAGGCCGCCGCCGGGTTCTGCGCGGCACTGGGCCTGAAGGAGATTCAGGTGTCCCGCGATGTGATCCTGGAGCCCGGGGCGCTGGCCGAACCGGACTTTGAAACCAACGAGCGGGTGATCGAGGACCTGGCCACCGGCAGCGTGGAGCTGACCAAGCTGGTCATGGACTTCTACAACGCCACCCACCAGTGGGACCCGGCGCAGATGACGCTGGGTTCGGCGCAGCGGATGCTGCTTGATGAGCACACCGGGGCGCAGGCCGCCCTGGTGCTGCGCGACCGGCCCAAGGCCCAGGGCGGGAACATCCTGGCCTTCGCGGTCAGCTACCTCCCGGCCCGGGAGAATGCGCCCAGTGACGTGCTGGTTGGGCACAACCCGGCGTTCAGCGACGAGGATGTGGCCGAGGCGGTGCGGGACATGGTGGCGATGCTGATCCACCAGTACCCGGTGAAGCTGGAGGTCGACTCCTCGATGTTCGTGCTCTCCTCCCTGGTGGACGCGCTGGCGGGGGTGGAGCAGGCCACGGTCATCTCCACCACCCACATCCTGGCCTCCGACGCCTAGCTCCGGCTGCCCGGAGGCAGGAGAACAACAGCGGGACCCGAACATTCGGGTCCCGCTGTTGTTTCAGCCTCCGGCGTGGGCCTGGGCGCTACTTCCAGCCGAGCTGGCGCACCACCTGGCTCAGGTTCGTCATGACCTCTTCGTTGTACTCCACCCCAGCTGGTTGGGCAGGGCGAAGAGCAGGTAGTCGGCCTCGTTCATGGCCGCATCCCGGTCGAATTGTTCGGCCAGCTCATCCAGCGACCCGGAATAGGTGGGTCCGGAGCGGGCCCGGCGTCCGTCGAGCACCCCCACCGAGTCCCCGGCCTCGCGGCGCCCGAAACACAGTTCGTCCAGGTCGGTGATGACCGGGAAGGCGCTGCGGGTCACCGCGGTCATCCCGCCGGTGCTGTGCCCGGAGTCCGCGTAGGACTGCCGGTACTGCTTGAGCTGATCGGCCTGGGTCAGGTGAAGGGGCGCCCGTCATCCTCCAGCAGCAGCGTGGAGGAGAGCAGGTTCATGCCCTCCTGGCCGGCCCAGACGCCCGAGCCGATGGTCGCCGCGCCCCACCAGATCCGGTTGCTCAGCCCCGGGGAGACCGGCGCGATCGGCACCAGCTCATCACCCTGGCTGGGATGGGCGATGCCCTGCCCGGCGATGGCGGTCCGGAAGCGTTCGGCCCGTTCCGGGTGTTCTGCGACCAGTCCTGCCCCTCGGGCAGCTCGAAGCCGAACTGCTGCGGCCCATCCACGACGGCAGAGGCGCGCCGCGGCTGATGCCCAGCTGCAGGCGGCCATTGGAGACCGCGTCCACGATCCCGGCCTCTTCGGCCATGTACAGCGGATTCTCATAGCGCAGGTCCACCACACCGGTGCCGACCTCCAGGGTGGTGGTGCGGGCGGCCATGGCCGAGAGCAGCGGGAACGGTGCGGAGAGCGAATGGGCGAAGTGGTGCACGCGCACCCAGGCGCCGTCGAAACCGGCCCGTTCGGCGGCCTGCGCCAAATCCACCATCTGGCGCACCGCGGCCGGGCCGTCGGGCACCGGCGAGGTGGTCGAGCCGCCCCAATGGCCGAAACTGAGGAAACCGATCTTCTTGGTCATCACATCTTCCGTTCGCTGATCAACCGCCCCGGGCGGGCTGTCACTCGGGTTAAGCTCTTTTCACCCAAGTTTCATTCCTGCCTAGTCAACTGACGATTGCTTGTGGAAGATCGACGTGAACAAGGTGAGCGGCGCCGCATCCGGGCCGTGGTCCGCCACCTAGTGAAGGGGGATGAGGCGCGGCTCGGCCCCCTCGGCGATGACCAGCACGCGGGCCGTGTCCTGCGGCAGG
>NZ_BAXF01000422.1:0-1887 GCF_001310435.1 Arthrobacter sp. JCM 19049
GGTGCTCGACGCGCGCGAAGGCAAATGGCAGCGCATCTTGGCCGACGTTCCGCTGTTGCGCGTGAGCGCGGTGGATGACAAGGACGGACACGTGGTGGCGCTTGATACCGCGGGGCGCATCCACGTGCAGAAGCTCACGAGCAATGAGCCCGCCAAGGTCTCCGAACCCCTGCTGGCCAAGACCCTGGCCGATAAGAAGGCGCTGGCCGGCGTGGAGCTCGTGGTGGACCAGCAGCGTGCCTACCTCAACGACCCCGCGGCCAATGCCGTGCATGAAATCGGCTTCACCGACGGGGCGCGGATCGCCCGGCATATCGAAACCCCGACCGCGCCGGACTTCATAGCGGAGACCGGGCGGTGAGCGGCCGCTTCGCCCGTCGTCTCGCTGCTGCAGCAGGGCTGGCCACCGGCCTGTTGCTGGCCGGCTGCACGCCGGATGCCGGCGGGAGCGAACCGCCCAGGATCGTGGTCACCACTAACATCCTGGGAGACGTCACCCGGAACATGGTCGGGGACGCTGCCGAAGTCACCACCTTGATGAAGCCGAACGCGGACCCGCACTCCTTCGAAATCTCGGCGCGCCAGGCGGCCGCGCTGGGCGACGCCGACCTGCTGGTAGCCAACGGGCTGGGACTGGAGGAGGGGCTGGAACGGCACCTGGAAACCGCTACGGCCTCCGGCGCCAGGCTGTTCGAAGCCGGGGAGCACCTTCAGGCCATCGACTATGCCCGGGATTCCGGGAGCACGGCGGCGGACCCGCACTTCTGGACCGACCCGGCGCGGATGCTCGACGTCATCGACGCGCTGGAAGCCGAGCTGCGCGGCATCGAGGGCATCGACGTGGGCAGCTGGAGGAATCCACCGCCGCCTACCGTGCCCAGGTCGCCCAGCTCGACGAGCAGATGTCCAGCTCTTTCGCGCAGATCCCCGCCGAGCGACGCGCGCTGGTGACCAACCACCACGTCTTCGGCTATCTCGCCCAGCGCTTCGGATTCCGCGTTATCGGGGCGGTGATCCCCGGCGGCACGACGCTGGCCTCGCCCAGCGCCGCCGACCTGAAGGAGCTGGCGGACGCGATCCGTACGGCGAACGTCCCGGCGATTTTCGCCGACTCCTCGCAGCCCGACCGGCTGGTGCAGGCCCTGGCCAGCGAGTCCGGGGTCCAGGTGGAGGTCATCGAGCTGTTCACCGAATCGCTGACCGAACCCGGGCAAGGGGCAGCCGACTACCTGGAAATGATGCAAGCCAATACCGAAAGAATCACCCGCGGCTCAGCTGACGAGCCCATCCTTGAAAGGTAATGAACAACATGAACAAGACATATCGCCGATCCCTCGGCATGCTTTCCTCGTTGGCGGTGCTGGCGCTGACCGCCACCGGCTGCGCGGGCAGCGGCGAACCAGAAGCCAGCGCATCTTCGGGATCGCAGCAGGCCAGCGGCACCGCGCCGCTGGCGGTCTCCTACGAAAACGCCATCGCGGTGCTCGACGGGCAGAGCCTGGAAGTGAAGCAGACCTTCGACAGCGAGGCGTTCACCCGGCTGAACGCCGCCGGTGACGGACGCAGCGTCCTGGTCACGACCTCGAAGGGCTTCCAGGTGCTCGACACCATGACCCCCGAATTGCGCCAGGCCACCTTCGCCGCCAAGACGCCCGGCCACGTGGTGCGCCACGACGGGAAGACCAACCTGTTTGACGACGGCACCGGAGATACCACCATCTTCGACTCCACGCAGCTGGCCGACAGCGGGCAGGACCTGCCGCAAACCGAGGTCGTACCCGGCCAGGAAGCCCACCACGGGGTTCGATCAAGCTCTCCGACGCATGCTGGTGACCACCGTGGGCAACGCCGAATCGCGCAGCGGCGCGAAGGCGCTGGACGAGCACG
>NZ_BAXF01000423.1:0-1885 GCF_001310435.1 Arthrobacter sp. JCM 19049
GCGCAGCAGGGTGGCCGAGGCCTGCGGGGCGGCGAGCTTCAGGGACGGGCACTTCTGGGCCAGCTCCTTGTAGTCCTCCACGTCCTGCAGGGCCAGCTGCGCCCGGCTCATCACCAGCACCGAACCCAGGTCCCGGGGCTGGCATCCAGGGCGCGGACATTTTCGGGTAGGGCGCCGGCGATCATCTTGGCGCTTTGCTCTCGGCTGAGCACCGCGCTGTCGGTGTTCTTCGTATCCGGCCTGGCCGGGGCCACTTGGTGGGCGGCGGTGCCGGCGCTGGTGATCACCAGGTAGGCCTGCCCGGCCAGGACCTGAGCGGCCGGGTCCGCCACCGGGTCCAGCAGCGTGACCTGGTAGCTTCTGCTCCAGCTGGTCGGCGTAGATGGCCCCCAGCGCCCGGTAGGTGGGCTCGGAGTGGGTGGCCATGCGCAATTCGACCGCTTCGGTGGGCGGTGCGGGGTCTTGGGGGTTGCCGGTGCAGGCGCTGAGACCCAGGACCAGCACCGCGCCGGTGCAGAGGACCGGCAACACTTTGCGACGTTTCATACTTCCCTTAGCCTATGCCACGACCCGGTGTTTGGCCGGGTCACACGCTGTGTTCTAGTACAGGCGCAGCTCCTGTCGACGCGTTCAATGCGCGGCAGCTTGCTGATTTCCTCGCGGGTGAACCATTCGGCGCGGCTGGTGCTGCCGCCGACCTCGTGGCGCAGCGACCCGCCGCCGATGCTGGCCCGGTAGACAATCGCCACGGTCTGCATGGCGTGCGCGGTCTGCACATAGCGTTTGGCGGCCGGAATCACCCCGGTGGAGGCATCGAGCAGGACCAGGTCCTTCACGTGATAGCCGGTCTCCTCAAAGACCTCGCGCGCCGCGCCCTGCTCAAGGTCCTCCCCCAGTTCAATTCCCCCGCCGGGCAGTGACCAGCGCGGCATGAAATGGGTGTCACGGTGACGCATGTCCCACAGGTCAGCAGGAAACGGCCCTCCGATTCCACCAGGCAGTAGGCGGCCAGCCGGGTGTCGTAGAGCTCGCCGGTGAATTCTGATTGTCGCGTCATAGGTTCAAATATAGTGATCCGCCACCCTGGTTTTCCTCCGGCGCACCCGCAACGTTTAAGCGCATTGGATCCTGGGGCCGGCAGCCGAGCCGGGCAGCTGGCGGCTGGCCGGTGGATTCCGGGGAAGCGGGAATGTGATGAAATGTTGCTATGTCTTCGCACTCCGATTCGCACCCGAACACCGAACTTGATGAGATTGACCGAATTATCATCGATGAGTTGGTCGGCAATGCGCGCATCTCCAATGCCACACTGGCCCAGCGGGCCGGCATCGCCCCGTCCACGGCGCTGCTGCGCACCCGTTCGCTGGTGGAGCGCGGCATCATCACCGGATACCACGCGGAGATTTCCCTCACCGCGGTCGGCCGCACCGTGCAGGCGCTGATTTCGGTGAAGTTGCGGGCCCATGATCGGGAGAAGATTGACCGCTTCCGTGAACGCATCCCGCAGCTTCCCGAGGTGCTGTCCATGTTCCACGTCTCCGGCGGCACCGACTACCTGCTGCACATTGCGGTGCGCTCCACCGAGGAATTGCGGGACTGGGTGCTGGATAACCTGGCCACGGACGAGTCGGTGGGCCACACGGAAACCACGCTGGTCTTTGGCCACCACAAGGGCAGCGGCGGGCCGCTGCTGGGTGAGGACGAACAGCTGTAGCAGTACACCGGCTAAAACCTGCGACAACGGGCTGGGAACCAGTGGTTCCCAGCCGTTGCTGTGTCGTGGTGCGGTGAAGTGCTAGGCCCGGCGGCGCTGCAGCACCGCGTCCAGGTTCAGCCGCTGCTTCGATCCTCGGCCTCGGTCTTCGCCTTGGGCGCCGGGGCGGCC
>NZ_BAXF01000424.1:0-1870 GCF_001310435.1 Arthrobacter sp. JCM 19049
GGCCTGGCCCGGGAAGTGCGAATGCCCGCGGTGCTGCCAGCCGCGCTCCTCACCGGCGAACCCCACCAGGTGCCCCGCGGTGTGCAGTGCGGCATGCAGTTTGCGCCGTTCGGCGTCGATGGTGGCCACCACCCGGTCCCCGACCTGCAGCCCGGTGGTTCCGTGGAGCACCACCAGGGATTCAATGCGCGATACGGTGACCGGTTGGCCATTGACGGTTCCGGTGTCCTCTGGCTGGCCGCCGCCGCGCGGATGGAAGATGTTCGGGCTCAGGGCGATGTACTGCCCCTCGTCATCGGCCCCGGCGGCAATGACCTCCGCCTCGTTCTCAAACAGGTAGGTGTCGAACAGGTAGGCCTGTTCCTGTGGGGATGTTAGCGTGTTCACGTTTTTCAGCTTAGCCGCAGATCACCGGCAAACGTTTGTTGAGCCGGTTCACCGACCGTAACCGAAGGCACGTGCACCGGTCGGGGCGTCTAGGCCAGGCCGGTGGCCCCGCGCAGCCAAGCGGGATGGTTGCTGGTCAGTTGGCGCACCCCCAGGCCGTGCAGGTAGCGCGCGTCCGCCGGCTCGTCAACGGTCCAGACCCGGGGCACCAGGCCTCCACCGATCCACCGCCGGACCAGGTCCTCGTTCTGGCGCACCCAGCCACGCCCGGCCCGACCATTCCCACGGTGCCGCGGCTGATCAGCTCCAGGCCTTCTTCGACCGAACGCTGCAGCACCCGGTACACCGCGGCACGGTCGGTCTGCCCGCTGGAGAGCAGTTCGTCGACCCATTCGGCGTCCACCTCCGTGATCAGCTGGCACAGCAGTTCGCGGTTGACCAGGTCCGCCAGGTAGCGGTTGGACTCCGGCTCAAAGCTCATCAGGCTCACTTGAATTTGCCCGTTGCTTCCGGCGGCGCCGGTTTCGCGGTTGAACCCGTGGACGTCGAGCACCTGCAGCACCGCGTCTTCCAGTCCGCGCCCAGCCGGGCTGGGATGCTTAATTTCCACGGCCAGCCCCACCGCGGCATGGCTGTGCTCAATCAGTGTGAGCAGTTCGTCCAGGGTGAGCAGCTGCTCGTGGATGTCCCCATAGGCGGCCGGAATCGGGGTGGAACGCAGCACCGTGAAGTCCAGCTCCTTCAGCTGCTTGACGGTGTACTGCGCCACTCGCCCTTCGCCGTTGGAGGTGCGGTTCACGGTGGGGTCGTGGTGGCAGACCACCACCTGGTCCGCGCTGAGGTGCACGTCGCATTCGATTCCGTCCGCACCTTCGGCAATGGCCTGCAGGTAGGCGGCACGGGTGTTTTCGGCGAATTGTGCCGAGCTTCCGCGGTGGGCGTAGAAGAGAGTGCTCATGCCCCTACGCTACTGGCCAGTCACCGCCCGGTGCACGGTCCTCGGGTTGTGTGTTGGCCAAGAGCCGGCGAACTTCGAAAAATGGTCAGCGCACCGGTCGCGGCCCAGCGTGCCAGGGTCTACCGTGCGTTAAAGTGGTGCGCATGTCCCAGCTTTTGGAGCCGCGCGCCGCTGCCCTACGCCGGATGAAACGCGTGGCCCTGTCACTGCTGCTGCTGATGTTCGTGCTTTTTGTGGCCGGGCTGCTGCTGCAGGGCCTGTGGCCCGCCTTCGCCTATCTTCGGGCGGCCGCCGAGGGCGGGATGGTCGGTGCGCTGGCCGACTGGTTTGCGGTGACCGCGTTGTTCCGCCACCCGCTGGGCCTGCCGATTCCGCATACGAACCTGATTCAGCGCAAGAAGGACGAACTGGGCGCCTCGCTGGGCAGTTTTGTCCAGGAAAACTTCCTGAACCCTGCGGTGGTGGGCCGCAAGCTACTCGAAGCCAGGCTGCTGGCCCGCGCCGGCGGCTATTTGGCCAGCCGGC
>NZ_BAXF01000425.1:0-1863 GCF_001310435.1 Arthrobacter sp. JCM 19049
CCCGCGGCGACGGGCACCTTGAGGTTCCCCGTCGCCCGGGTGCGCTTCGCACTGGGTCCGGCCCGGCTGCTGCACGCCCTGGTCCTGGCCCTGGCCGGGGTGCTGGTGCTCAGCGGCTGCGCCTCCATCCCGCGTTCCTCCCCGGTCCAGCAGATCCAGTCCCAGCCCGATGATGAAAGCGATGAGAACTACAGCTTTGACGCGTTGGGGCCGCAGCCGGGCTCCAGTCCGCGCGGCATCGTGGAGGGCTTCTTAGAGGCCGGGGTGTCCCTGGCCCAGGACTACGCGGTGGCGCGCGAGTTCATGACCCCGCAGCTGCAAAACGCCTGGAAGGGCAGCAGCCGCACCCTGGTGTACGACGCCAGCTCGATCATCGAGCGGGGGCGGAAAACCGCTACACCATCCAGCTGGAAATCACCGCCGAGGTCGACGCGAACGGGATCCGCACCGAATACCCCTCCCATTCCACACGGGCGGTGGACGTGGAGCTCAGCGAAATCGACGGGGAATGGCGCATCTCCAAGGCGCCTGACGGGATCATGCTCGAAAGCAGCTTCTTCGAGCGGATCTTCGCCCCGCGCACCCTGTACTTCTACGACGCCAGCTACAAGTACCTGGTCCCGGACATCCGCTGGTTCTCCTCCCGCAGCGGTGCGGCGACCTCCGTGGTCGAGGCCCTGCTGGAGGCCCGGCCCCCTACCTGGAAAACGCGGTCGTCTCCGCGTTCTCCTCGGCCAGCTCCCTGGTGCGCCCGGCGGTCCCGGTCAAGGACGGCACCGCCACGGTGGACCTGAACGCCGAGACCTTCGTGGACAGCACCGACCTGGCCAAGCAGCTGATGCAGCAGCAGCTGGTCGCCTCGCTGGACGAACTGACCTCCGTGGAACGCGTGCAGATGCAGTCCGAGGAAGCGGACGTGAACCTGGAACAGGTGCCGCCGGAATTCGAGAAGGCCGAACGCAACCCCAGCACCCCGGACACGCTGATCGGCATCGACGAGGGGTCCTTGGTCTACGTCAAGGGCGGCAGCGTGATCCCGGTGGGCGGGGTGCCGGACTTGTCCGAATACTCGCCGCGCGACTCGGCGATGTCGCCGGTGGGCAACCGCTACGCGTTCCTGAACGGCAAACGCAGCGCACTGATGACCGTGGATGAAAACGGCCGGGTCCGCCAGGTCGCCACCGGCACCAATTTGCTGCGCCCCTCCATGGATGTGGCCGGGTGGACCTGGACCGCGGATAATTCCGCTAAGACCCCCATCCTGGTGGCCCCCGCCGATCCAGCGGTCTCCGGGGAAACCCGGCCGATCAGCGTGGACTGGCTCAAGGGCCAACAGGTGCAGTCGCTGCGGATTTCCCGGGACGGGGCCCGGGCGCTGCTGGTGGTGCGTGATGGTTCACAGACCCGGGTTCTGGTCAGCGGCGTGGTGCGCGACGCCGACGGGGTGCCCCGGGGACTGAGTGAGCATCCGATGGAGATCTTCCCCAGTGTTCCGGTGAACACCGCGCTGTGGAACTCGGACCAGTCCATCATCGTGGCCAGGTTCAGCCGCACCGAATCGGTGGAAGCCGAGCTGCTGACCTTCTCCTCGGGCTCCGAACCGTTCTCCCCGCTGCTGGGCATGGTGTCCCTGGCCGCCGGCCCCGGCGACCGCCGCCCGGTCTACGCCGGAACCCCGGAGGACCTGCACACCCGGTGGGCAACACCTGGCGCAAGCTCGATGACTTCGCCGCCGACGTGTCCTACCCCGGCTAACCATCCCCAACCGGCCGCCGTGCTGGCACCTGCCGTGCCCGGGCAATGCACACTGGCGCCATGGGTTCCTCGTTGGCGGCCTGGGTGGACCGTGCCCTGTCCTTGACC
>NZ_BAXF01000426.1:0-1868 GCF_001310435.1 Arthrobacter sp. JCM 19049
CGCGCGCGGGCGGCTCCTGCTGGAGGCCATCAGCGGAGCCATTACCACCTCCCTGCACATCGAGCTGCAACCGACCTTTCCCATCGGAGTGAAATAGCATGTCCATCAACGAAGCCGACCGGAAGCAACGACGCCTGGAAACCGAGGACCCCCAGGAGATGGGCAGCTCGTCGGCGCACAGGGAAGTTGAGGTGCCGCGATTTGTCGGGCGCATCATTCCACCGCTGGATCGCCTGCTGATCCGCACCATTCCCCCGCTGCTCATCGGCGCGGTCATCCTGTGGGTGTTGCTGAACCCCACCGGCGCCTCAACGGTGATCTCCGACCTGCGAACCTTCGTGACCGGGAAGTTCACTTGGCTGTTCATCCTGTATTCGGCATTCGCGGTCATTGTCTGCATCTGGCTTTCCTTCAGCAGGGTGGGGCGCATCCGTCTGGGCGGGCCCAAGGCGAAACCCCAGCACAGCAAGTTTGCCTGGTATTCCATGCTGTTCGCCTGCGGCCAGGGTATCGGGCTGATCTTCTGGTCGGTTGCCGAACCGATCATGCTGCGCGATGAGAACCCGGTGATTCCCGCCGGCGCAACGGGCGCCGCAGAGGGTGGGATCGTGTGGACCTATTTCCATTGGGGTCTGACGGCGTGGGCCATGTACTGCGTGGTGGCGGTCTGCCTGGCCTATTCGCACCACAACCTGGGCAAGACGTTGACCTTCAGGGAGGCCACCGTCGACATCCTGCCAAGTGGTCGCAGCGCGGCGCCGGCGTAGTAGTTGAGCTGCTGGCCATCATTGCCACGGTGCTGGGGCTGGCCACCTCCTTCGGGTTCGCGGCCCTGCAGTTCAGTTCCGGGATCACCTCCTTCACCGGAATCACCTCCAGCCCGATGATGTGGCTAATGGTCATCGCGGTGTTCGCCGGGATCACGGCGATTTCCGCGATCGTGGGCATCAACAAGGGGATGGCGCGCATATCGAGCCTGAACTCGATCCTCAGCATTATCCTGGTGGGCGCGGTATTCATCTTTGGACCCACGCTCTACATCGTGTCCAACCTGTCCCAGACCTTCGGCAGCTTCATGTCGAACTTCATTCACATGAGCCTGTGGACCGATGCGGGAAGCACCGCCAATCCCCTCAGCACCTGGCAGGACAGCTGGAACGGCTGGTGGACGGTGTTCATCTGGTGCTGGGTCATTGCCTTCTCGCCATTCGTCGCCGGGTTCATCGCCCGCATCTCCCGGGGCCGCACCATCCGCGAATTTGTCCTGGGGGTGACGGTGATCCCCACGCTGATCGTGATGATCTGGGTGGGCGTGATCGGTTCGGCCGCCATCTACTATGACGACCGCGCGGAGCGCGGCATCAGTGCCGCCGTAGCCGCCGACACCTCTGCGGGACTGTTCGCGATGCTGGACCATGTGCCGCTGATCGGCACGATCCTGCTGGTGGTGTCCACGATCCTGGTGGCCACCTATTACGTCACCTCCCTGGATTCGGGGATCTATGCGCTCAGCGAGTTTGTTTCGGCGCCCAACAAGTCCGGGCCCATCTTCCGGGTGGTGTTGGTGCTGTCCATCGCCACCGTGGCCACGGTGCTGCTGACCCTGGGCGGCACGGCGGTCGTCGATACGGTGCAGACCGGCACGATCATTGGGGCGTTCCCGTTCTCCTTCGTAATCCTCTTGATGATCGTCAATCTGATTCGACGTCTGCTCAAGCGCGACAAGGCGATCAAGCAGCTGGAAAAGGACATCAACAATCCCGACCCGTCGCTGATCTTCACCGCTGACCCCAGCGGTTCGGGCGCGCTGCTGCGCTCGCGAACCCAGAAGCAGCCCCCTCCGGCGGGACCCACATGGCCCCGACTCG
>NZ_BAXF01000427.1:0-1865 GCF_001310435.1 Arthrobacter sp. JCM 19049
AGCCAGGCCGGCAGCACGTAGCGGGCAACCCCGAGCAGCACGAAGAGCGTGGTGGTGGCCTGTTCGGAGTTGCTGGCCGCCAGCATCGCCCAGCTCAGCAGCAGGCTGGCGGCGAACCCGGTCAGCCAGCCGGCCAGTTGGCGGGTGCGGAAGATGAACCAGCCGGTGAGCAGCAGCAGCGGGAAGAGGAACCCGCAGAAGCCAGGTAGCCAGCGTACTGCCCGGTCAGGTCGAAGGCGCGGGCCAGGAACCAGTCCCCGTATTCGATGTGGCCAAGCACCGGAGCCTTGAGCAGCGCGTCGAGCACCAGGAACCCCAGGATCAACCGAGCCCCCAGGCCTTGGCGGTGCGTGGGCCGGCAGCAGCCAGCAGGCGCCGAGCACGACCAGGCGCACCGCCCACAGGCTCACCACCAGCAGGCCGCTGCCGCCGAAGGAAAGGTGAACCAGGCTGAGCATGCTGTTGGCGATCAACCGGCCAGCAGCACCAGCCAGATCAGGATGTGCTTGGCGGGCAGGTCCACGCGTCGGGTGGTAGGGCTCACGGGCCGTCGGCTCCTTGGGTTCTGGGCGGGATCGGGAAATTCTCCACCGAACAGCCTAGCGCCCGTGGCTGTGCCGGTGCTGGGTGCAGGCGTTGGGTTTGGCCCTGTCCGGGACGGGCTACTCCTCGAGCTTCAGCGCCTTGCGCAGGGTCAGCGCCCCGCCGGTGTGCATCACCGCGCGGCGGTAGATCCTCTCCGCGAACACCAGCACCACCCAGCAGAACGCGAGCGCCACCAGCAGTGAGAGCACCGGCTCGAACCAGGCACCTGCCCGGTCAGCAGCCTGATGGGCATGGCCACGGAGGAGACGATCGGCACGTAGGAGGCGATCACCAGCACCGTACCCTTGGCGTAGAGGCCGATGAACAGGATGCCGATCAGCACCGTGACCACCGGCCCGGAGGACTGTTGCAGGTCCTCGGTGCGGGTGGCCAGGGCACCCAGCGCGGCCCAGCATCCGGCCAGCACCAGGAACCCGGCCAGGAAGAACACGACGAACCAGGTCGCCACCTGGAAGACGACGCCCAGGAACGGGATCTCGATGGGGGCCAGCCAAGCGGCCAGCAGCCCCACCCCGAGGAACAACAGCAGCTGGCCCAGGGCCAGGATGACGTTGCCGATGATCTTCCCGGCCAGCAGTTCGCGCAGCCGGATCGTGCTGGCCAGGATCTCCACCACCCGGTTCTGCTTCTCCTCGATCACGGAGTTGGCGATCGGCATCCCGAAGATCAGTGCGGCCATGTAGAACAGGAAGGAGAAGATGAACGCCATGGCCTGGATCATCGAGTTGCGTTCGGCGTCCCCCTGCAGCAGGGTGACGCTCAGCGCCGTGTCCGCCGGCAGCTGCCCCGGATCGATGCCGGCACTGCTGAGCAGCTCGGCGGTCAGCACCTGCTCGACGGAGGTGTCCAGCAGGCTGCGCAGCTTGGCGGGCACCTCTTCGCCACCGGTGAGCGTGAACTTCCCGGGGCCGGTGGAGTGCAGCACCGCGTCCAGGGTGCCGGCCTCCAGCTGTTGGCGGGCCTGGTCGTCGGGCAGGTTCTGCACCGAGAGGTCCACATCCTGCGGCTGGGTCTGCTGGGCGTGCTCCAGCACCCGCAGGCTGGGCTGGTCGGCGCCGGCCACCGTGTAGGTGCTGGTGCGGTTGGCCAGGAACCCGGAGAGCGCGATAGAGCCGACGATCAGCCGACCGTGATCAGGGTGGAGATGATGAACGCCTTGTCGCGGACCTTGGTCTCGACTTCGCGCAGGGTCACGGTCAGCCAGGCGGGGGTGGTGCTCATCGGATGATCTCCCGGTAGATGTCGGCCAGGGTGGGGGC
>NZ_BAXF01000428.1:0-1864 GCF_001310435.1 Arthrobacter sp. JCM 19049
CGCTGCCCGGTGGCCCCGTGGGACCCCGCGAGTCCCTTGGCACCGCCGCCAGCCGCACCCTGGCTAGCACCACAGGGCTGCGGCCCAGCTACCTGGAACAGCTCTACACCTTCGGTGACCCGGATCGTTCACCCACCCAGCGATTGGTGACCATCGCGTATTTCGCGCTGGTCACCGAGGCCCAGGTGGGTGCCACTGTGGAGGACGAGAACGTGGCGTGGTTCGCGGTGGACGATCCCGTCCTGGAGAACCTGGCCTTCGATCACCGGCAGATCATCGACTACGCGCTGTGGCGGCTGCGCAACAAGGTCGAGTACGGGCAAATCGCCCACCGGCTGCTCGGCGAGCGCTTCACCCTGGCCCAGTTGCGGGCGGTGTACGAGGCCATGCTGGGCAAGGAACTGGATCCAGCCAACTTCCGCCGCCAACTCAAAGCCACCCAGAGCATTGTGGCCACCGACGAATACCTCGCCGGCGGCCAGCACCGACCACCCCGGCTCTACCGCTACGCGGGCAGCGGCCATGACCCATTGGAAGTAGATACCAACCATGAGTAGCCCTACCCTCTCCTCGACCATCACCCGGCTGACCCTCAACGCTCCGGGCTCCACCTGCTCATCCGAGCTCTCGGCCAACCCCTGGGACACCCCATCCGGTTACGGCCCCGGTGCCTCCCAGGAGGACCAGGCCCCGGCGAACTACCCTCGGCAGCAGAAGTTGCCCCAGCAGTACCTCAGCGCCAGCGATGAGGAACTTGATGCCCGCATCCGCGCGGCGAAGGAGACCCTGGGCGATGACGTGGTGCTGCTGGGGCACTTCTACCAGCGTGACGAGGTGGTCAAGTACGCCGACTTCGTGGGGGATTCCTTCCAGCTGGCCAATGCGGCACTGACCCGTGATGAGGCCAAGTACATTGTTTTTGTGGTGTGCATTTCATGGCCGAAACCGCCGATGTGCTCTCCCGGGATGACCAGGCGGTGATCCTGCCGAACCTCTCGGCCGGATGCTCCATGGCGGACATGGCCGATGCCCCCAGCGTCCAGCAGTGCTGGGATGAGCTGATGGAGTTGTACCGGGACGAGGAGGATGACGGGCGCGCCGCGGTGATCCCGGTGACCTACATGAACTCCTCCGCGGCGTTGAAGGCGTTCGTGGGCCGCAACGGGGGATTGGTGTGCACCTCCTCGAACGCGAAGACCGTGCTGGAGTGGGCGTTCGAGCGCGGCCGGCGGGTGCTGTTCTTCCCGGACCAGCACCTGGGCCGCAATACGGCCAAGGCGATGGGAATCCCCCTGGAGCAGATGCCGCTGTGGACCCCACGCCGGGAACTGGGCGGCAACGATGCCGACACCCTGAACGCCGCCAAGGTGATCTTGTGGCACGGCTTCTGCTCCGTGCACAAGCGCTTCACCACCGCGCAGATTGACAAGGCGCGGGCCGAGCACGAGAACCTGCGGGTCATTGTGCACCCCGAATGCCCCATGGAGGTGGTGGATGCGGCGGATGAATCGGGTTCCACCGACTACATCTTCAAGGCCGTCGCCGGGGCCACCGAACCGACCACCTTCGCCATCGGCACGGAGATCAACATGGTCAACCGGCTGGCCGAGCAGTACCCGCAGCACACGATCTTCTGCCTGGATCCGGTGATCTGCCCCTGCTCCACCATGTACCGCATCCACCCCGGCTACCTGGCCTGGGTGCTGGAGGAACTGGTGGCCGGGCGCATTGTGAACCGCATTGAGGTGCCGCAGGCCGAGCAGGCCGACGCCAAGACCGCCCTGGAGCGGATGCTGGCTGCCCGGCCATGACCCGGATCATCATTGTCGGCTCCGGGGCCGCCGGGCTGCTGGCCGCCTTGAGC
>NZ_BAXF01000429.1:0-1857 GCF_001310435.1 Arthrobacter sp. JCM 19049
CCGGTGCGCCGCGGGCCCGTCGGGGCCGGTCAGGCGTTCCTCGATGACGTCGATCAGTCCGGAGACGAACTTGGTGTGGGTGCCGGGGGTGGGCACCCGGCAGAAGGCCAGGCCCAGTTCGGCGCAGGTGTCCTTCGCCTCGGTGTCCAGGTCCCAGAGCACCTCCATGTGGTCGGAGATGAAGCCGATGGGCACCACCACCACGCCGGCCACGCCATTGGCGGCGTCCTGTTCCAGCGCGTCGTTGATGTCCGGTTCCAGCCACGGAATGTGCGGGGCCCCGGAGCGCGACTGGTAGACCAGCGAATCCTCCAGGCCCTCCGCCTCGGGCACGTGGGCCAGGATGTGGGCGGCGACCGCCCGGTGCTGGGCGGTATACAGGTTCTCCGGGTAGTTTTCGTGCTCGGCGGCCGGCCCGGCGGCGTTCGCGTCGCTCATCGGGATCGAGTGGGTGACGAACACGATCTTGATCCGTCCCTCCGGTTCCCGCGATCGGCCAGCTGCTCACGCACGTCGGCCAGGGACTGCCTCACCCCGTCGATGAACGGCTCCACGAAGGCCGGGGTGTCAAAGAACTGGCGGACCTTGTCCACCTCCACCACGCCCTCCAGCCCGGTTTCGCGCAGCCCCATGCCCAGATCCTCACGGTACTGGCGGCAGGCCGAGTACCCGGCGTAGGCGCCGGTGCCCAGCAGCAGCACCTTGCGGTGCCCGTCCGCGGCGATCTGCTTGAGCGTGTCGTTGATCATCGGGTACCAGTTGCGGTTGCCCCAGTAGACCGGCAGCTGGATGCCGCGGGCCTCCAGCTCGGCCTCCAGGGCCGCCTTCAGCGCCCGGTTCTGGGCGTTGATCGGGGACACGCCCCCCGTTGGTGCGGTAGTGGACGGCCACCTCCTCCAGGCGCTCATCGGGGATGCCGCGCCCGGCGGTGACGTTGCGCAGGAACGGGATCACGTCCTCCTGGCCCTCCGGTCCGCCGAAGCTGGCCAGCAGCAGGGCGTCGTAGGGCTTGGGGGTCATGGTGCCGTTGGCGTCATACCCGGTGCGCGGGTCGAAGTCCTGGTTCACTGCAGGACTCGGCAACCTCGGCGGCGCTGATGCGCCGGCCGGTGTAGAACGGGGTTTCCTCGCGCACATGGTGGCGGGCCTCGGTGTAGCGCAGGTGGCGCATCATGTCGACCAGGTCGATCATGTCATCGGCCTCCAGGCAGACCTGCCACTCGTAGTCGCTGAAGGAGAACGCGGCCACGGTGTTGGCCAGCACGTTGGGGAAGTCGCGGCCCAGGATGCCGTGGTCGCGCAGCATCTTGCCGCGGGAAGCCGGGTCCAGGGTGTACCAGTCGTGGGAGCGCACGAACGGGTAGACGGTCATCCATTCCTTGGCATCCAGGCCGCGGGCGAACGCCGGGGAGTGGTCCTTGGCGAATTCGGCCTCGCGGTGCACGGCCATGGTGGAGTAGGCGATCTCGGTGCCGGCAAACAGGACGCTGCGCCGGATCCGGCGCATGCCCGCCTGCAGCAGCTCGGCGGCCGGGCCGTGGATCCACACCATGACATCGGCGTCCTGGCGCATCGCGGAGACGTCGTAGAGCCCGCGCACGCTCACGCCCTGGTCGGCCAGCTCCTGAACGAGGGTTTCGAACTCGGCCGCACCCTGCCCGCGCTCGGCCGGGACCGAACGCTTGAAGACGGTCCACAGGGTGTAGTACATGGTGGCGTTGCCGGCGGCCTCGCGGTCACGCAGCACCGGTGAGTTGTTCTCTGGACGTTCAGTATGGTTCTCTCCTCGGTTGGATTCTCGGTCAATGGTCTTGGTGGCCGGCGCATGGGTCCCGGGCCGGGCGGGCCGGGTGGGGC
>NZ_BAXF01000430.1:0-1850 GCF_001310435.1 Arthrobacter sp. JCM 19049
GCCGCGCCAATGCCGGCCATGACCCCGCAGCCGAGCAGGCCCACCGCGGCGGCGTCGGCATCCTCGTCGACCTTGGTGCACTGCCCGGCAGCCACCAGGGTCTTCTCGGCGAACGAGCCGATGCCCAGCGCGGCGCTCAGCTCGGTGCCGTCCTCCAGAGTCATCTTCTGGGTGGCGTTGTGGGTGTTGAAGCAGTATTGCGGTTCGCCCTTTTCGCAGGCGCGGCACTGGCCGCACACCGCGCGCCAGTTCAGGATGACCCGGTCGCCAACCTTGACGTTGGTGACGTTCTGCCCGATCTGGGAAACCACCGCAGTGGATTCGTGACCCAGCAGGTACGGGTAATCGTCGCCAATCCCGCCCAACTTGTAGTGCAGGTCGGTGTGGCACACCCCGGTGGTCAGAACGTCGACGACGACTTCACCGGGCCCCGGATCCGGGACGATGATGTCCACGACCTCGACAGGGGCATCCTTGACGCGGGAAATAACGGCTTTAACCTTATGAGGCATGTGTTTTGGTCCCCTTAGATTGAAAAGTTGCAGGTCTTCTCGATGCTATCGGTCGCGCGCCCGGGTTTCTAGGATGTGTCCATTGCGCCCAGGTTTGTCGCGTCCCGACGTGGAGTGCCGCGAGAGCTGCGGTGTGCTTGTCCGTTCAGGGCGTAAGAGTGTTACGACCGCGCGCAGGGTTAGGGCAATTGCTCGATCCAGCCGCGGATCCTTTGCAGTTCGCCCTGCTCCAGCAACAGCACAACCTGCATCCCGCTGCCGGTGGGCTGAAGCAGCGCCGCCTGGCCCTCGCCCAGGCCCGCTAGAGCAGCGGCGGCCGGGGAACCATTGCCCGCCGCCTTGGCGGTCGCCAGATAGAGCTCCGACGGGCTGTTGTTCCAGGATTCGAGGATGGCGCTGCGTTCGGTGAAGAAGCTGCGCGCCTCATCCAAGTGGAACCAGCCGGTGAGACTCTGGGTGCTCAGCTCCATGACGGTGATGGGGGTGCGTTTCCTCACTCCGCCCAGCTGCCCGGTGGCGCGCAGCGTGTAGCCGTCGCCGTGCAGGGGTTCACCCTGGGCCAGTTGCTGCTGCTGTTGCTCCTCAGCCGCGGTGCGGCTCTTGCGTCCAAATAATCCCATGAGGGCCTTTCGAATGTTCTGCTCCAGGCGGCGAGCCCGCCGCGGTCTCAGCATGACTCTACAGTTCCTGTTTGCGGGCCAGCCTCGGCGGCCGAACCCAAACTGTCCGAGGCGCTGACTACTGTCGCTACTGATCGAACACGTGTTCGAATATAATTGATGGAGCAGCAGTTAGGAGTCAACCGTGGGCATGTTCACCGAGGCGATCGAGGTTGCGTGCACTCCGGCCGGGGTGCCGTTGCGGGTGCGCTGGAAGGGGCATGAGTATCGCCTGGTGGCCGAACCGCATCGCTGGTTCGAGCGCCGCAAGTGGTGGGACGAGGGTATGCGCGTTCCGCGCGGCACCGGCGCCGGGGTGGTTGACTACGAGATTTGGCGGCTGCAGATCGCCCTGGGCTCCTCCCGCAGCCAGGGGCGGACCATCGATGTCAGCTTTGACCCGCAATCGGCGCGCTGGCGATTGATCCGGGTGCACCAGGAGCTGCCGCTGAGCGCTTAGGGGTCGTGGCGCCTTCGGGAGGGGCGGCTGAGTAGGGCGTGTGCCAACTGTTCGAAACTTTGTTCTAATAGGGGTCTGGAAAGTTTTGAAGGAATGCCCGCCCATGAGTTTCACCCACCTGAACGTCGTCTCGGCCTACAGCGCCCACTACGGGGTCGACACCCCGGCGCTGCTGGCGCCCAGGCCAAGGCCGATGGCGCCTGGGCGCTGGGGTTGTGC
>NZ_BAXF01000431.1:0-1846 GCF_001310435.1 Arthrobacter sp. JCM 19049
CCTCCGTGTCCTCCCAGCCGCCGGCCAGTCCCGGGCGTAGGCCGGCGGATGGCCGAGTCGCGGATCTGCCCGACGATCGGTGCGGTCTTGCGCAGCGCCTGCACCCGTCCCTCGACGGTGTTCAGGTTGAACTTCTTCAGCTCGGCGCGGATGGCGAACTCAAAGAGCGGGCGTTTGAGCTCGATCAGTTCCCGCACCGCCTCATCCCCGCGGTTCACCCGCAGGTCACAGGGGTCGGCCCCGGTGGTTCGACGCACACATAGGTTTGGGCGATGAAGCGCTGGTCTTCCTCGAAGGCGCGCAGCGCCGCCTTCTGCCCGGCCTCATCGCCGTCGAACGTGAAGATCACTTCCCCGCCGGTGCCGTCATCCTGCAGCAGCCGGCGGGCAATCTTGATGTGGTCGGTGCCGAAGGCGGTACCGCAGGTGGCCACGGCGGTATCGATCCCGGCCAGATGGCAGGCCATCACGTCCGTGTAGCCCTCCACCACCACGATCTGCCGGTTCTTGGAGATCCGCTTTTTGGCCAGGTCGATGCCGTAGAGCACCTGGGATTTCTTGTACAGCTGGGTTTCGGGGGTGTTCAGGTACTTCGGGCCCTGGTCATCCTCGTAGAGCTTGCGCGCCCCAAAACCAATGGTGGCCCCGGCCAGGTCCCGGATCGGCCAGGTCAGTCGGCCGCGGAACCGGTCGTAGAGGCCGCGGTTCCCCTCGGAGAACATGCCGGTGAGCTTCAGCTCCTCATCCCGGAACCCCTTCGAGCGCAGGTGCTTGAGCAGCCCGTCCCAGCCCTTGGGCGCGTAGCCGACGCTGAACTGGTTCGCCGCCTGCTCGTCAAAGCCGCGCCCGGTGAGGAAGTCACGGGCCGTGGCCGCCTCCTCGGTGCCCAGCTGGGTGCGGAAGAATTCCTCGGCCACCTTGTGTGCGTCCACCAGGCGCTGGCGCTTGCCGTATTCCTCGCGGCGCGGCCCGCTGCCGCCGTCCTCATAATGCAGTTCGTAGCCGATGCGCCCGGCCAGCAGCTCCACGGTCTCGGTGAACGAGGAGTGGTCCATTTTCTGGATGAACGCGATCACGTCCCCGGACTCGCCGCAGCCGAAGCAGTGGAAGGTGCCCAGCTGCGGGCGGATGTGGAAGGAAGGGGTGCGCTCATCGTGGAAGGGGCACAGCCCCTTGAAGGAACCCACGCCCGCGGATTTGAGCGTGACGTAGGAATCGACGACCTCCTTCAGGTCGGTGCGGTTGCGCACCTCGTCGATGTCTTCGCGTTTAATCAGCCCTGCCATGACCCTCACTCTAGAGGCGTTGTACCCGCCTGCTTATTGGCGTCAACGCGTTGTGGATGACGCCGCATTCCCGAGCGCTAGAACAGGCGCTCGTTGAAGCTTTCGCCCTTGACCAGGGTGGCGTGCCATTCCTTGGCCGACGCGTCGGTGAGCGATGCGACCTGGTCGACCACCACCCGCAGCCGCTCGTCGTCATCGGCCGCGTCGCGCCAGTCCGCGGCGAAGATCGGCTCCAGGTACTTCTCCTCGGTCTCCATCAGCAGGTTGACCAGGTCGGTGAGCAGCGCCCGCTGATCGGCGTACAGCGGCTGGCGTTCGGTGTCGGTCATCACGTAGGTGGCCGCGATCCCCTTCATCACCGCGATCTCGTGTTCGGTCTCGGTGGGCACGATCAGTTGGGCGTTATAGCGGGTCAGCGCCCCGTTGCCGTATTCGGCGCGGGTCGCGTCCATCGCGGCCTGGCAGAAGCGGCCAATGAACTGGCTGGTCATGTCCTTCAGCGCGGCCAGCGACCGGCGCGACCCGTCGGCGTGCGGCACCCATTCGGCGGTGTGCTCCAGG
>NZ_BAXF01000432.1:0-1849 GCF_001310435.1 Arthrobacter sp. JCM 19049
CCCGAGAGCAGCACCGGGCCGGCCATGGCCCCGGCATCGGACATCAGCGCCACAGGCCCAGGAACTTTGCCCGGCCCACCGGCGGTGAATAATCCGCCCCGAGGGTCATCACGATCCCCGAGCCGATCCCGTTGCCGAACCCCAGCAGCATGGATACCGCCAGCATGGCGCCCACGGTGTGGGTCAGCGGCAGCAGAAACAGCGCCAACGCCATGGTGGCCATGCACGGCACCGCCACCCAGGCCCGGCCCCGCTTGTCCATGACCTTGCCCGCCGGGTAGAAGATGAGCATGTCAATCGCCCCGGACAGGCCGTAAATCAGGGAAATGGTGGCCGCGTCCAGGCCAAGGTTCTCGCCCCACAACGGCAGCACCACCTGCCGGGTAGCGCGGACCGCGGAAATGCACACCACCCCCAGCCCCAATCCCAGCAGGTTCCGCCACTGGGCCTTGGCAATGGACAGCATCGAGGTGCCGTTCGGGGTGCTGCCGGCGGCCGGCTCGGCACGGGTGGCCAGTTCGGGGATCCACAGGCACAGACCATGGCGGTGAGCATGGCCAGCAGGCCCACCCAGTACGCCCCGATCAGCCCCAGCCACTTCATGGCCAGGGTGGCGGCGAAGGGCCCGATGAACACGCCGATGCGCATCACCCCACCGAGCATGGACATGGCCCGGGCCTGAATTTCATGGGCACGGCCTCGGCCAGGTAGCTTTGCCGGGCCAGGTTGAACACGGCCCCGGCCATTCCCAGCATGCCCACCCCCAGGGCAAAAAGCCCCAGGTTGCTGGGGACAATGCCCAGCACCATGCCCAGGCTCGCCCAGGCTGCGGCCAGCACCATGGAAATGCGCTCCCCGTAGCGGGTGGTCAACACGGCGGCGGGCACGTTGGCCAGCAGGGAGCCAACCCCAACCAGCGTGACAATCAGTGCGGCGGTGGCGGTATCCGCCCCGCGACCGAGCGCAGCCAGTGAAATGATCGGGGCCACGGCCCCCACCCCCACCCCGTAGAGCAGGGAGGGTGAGTAGACCTTCAGCGCAAGGGACGCAGGCTGAAGGGTTGTTCGCTCATGCTCCAATCCTACGCACCAGCCCCGCCACCACCGGCGGGGCTGGGCGCCTTGATAGGCTAATCGCGCGGTTCGGCCTGGTGCATGCGGGCCAGCAACTGGTCGCGAACGGCCTCGGAGTCCTCCATGGTCACGGCAAAGCGCTTGTCCCCGGTGGTGTGCACCACCAGCCCGTCCATGGCGCGGAACACGATGGCCGAGCCGCCGGGGAAGAACCGCCCAGCCCCAGCCGCCCCACTGCCCCGGGGTGATCCATTCACTGTCCACGCTCTGGATCTGCCCCAGCGGGATCCGGCGCATCGTGAAGCCCAGAATCCCGGAGGTCACCAGCAGCCCCTTCTCATCCACCTCACGGTTATGCGGCACACCCCCAACAGCAGGGCCAGGGCGAACAACAGCAGCACGGGTCCGGTCAGCAGGCCGAGCACCAGCACCCCACCGTTCTCCGCCGACCCGTCGAGCACAAAGAACATGACCACGGTAAACACCAGCAGACCCGCGCTCAGGACCCACAGCCACACCGGCGCGTTCACGCTGCGCTGCAGGGGCTGCTGCGCCACGGGCAGCGCCTGGGGAAGTTTCCGTCCCTGCCCCTGGGCGATCCGTTCATCGCGTTCCTGCTTCATCCCCCGGTTCGCCTGCTGGTACACGCCGCTGATCCAGGCCGGCACCAGGCCGAGCAGCGAACCGGCGATCAGCACCAGGATCCAGGCGCCAACTGCGCCTGCGCGGGTCCCCGGCCAGCACGGTCGGCAGCACGCAGCCGATGAACATGGTTC
>NZ_BAXF01000433.1:0-1845 GCF_001310435.1 Arthrobacter sp. JCM 19049
GGCCGCAGCCCGCGGGGACCGGGTACACAACTACGCGGAGCAGTACGCGTTGCGGGAAATGGGCAAGCCGCATGAGCTGGACGCGGCGCTGGCGGCGCTGCGGGAGAACGGCGAACTGGGCTTCGTGCGGCATTTCGAGACCTGGTGGCGCGACTTCAAGGTGGAGCCGATCGCCGCGGAGGTGACCGTGTGGAACCAGAGCGTGGCTACGCCGGCACCATCGACCTGGTCGCCCGCATCGGCGGCCAGGTGTGCCTGGTGGACTACAAGACCCGCGGCACCGACCGTGAGGGACAGGTCAAGTCCCCGGACCCGAAGGTCATCATGCAGCTGGCGGCGGCCGCGAAGGCCGAGGAGCACAGCATCGACCCGGTCGCCGGGACCTGGGAGCCGTGGCCGTTCGATACCGATGTGATGTTGCTGGCAGTCGCGCTGGGCGAGGTCGGGGCGCGTACCTTCACCGCCCGGCCCAGCTCCATGCCCGCCTACTGGTCCAAGTTCTGGGCACTGCACCGCACCTGGCAGGCGCAGTACCAGCTGCTGCAGCAGCCCTCGGGGCTGATAGAGATCGGCCCGCCCCCACAGCCCGGCGCCGCCCGGCCCGTAGACTAGGACAAGAGTTGATCCGGCCCTGGCCGGATCCTTGCGCTGACGCCACGGGCAGAGATCCTCAAATCCTGGCGGGGCCGCATGCTGAGAAGTCACACGTTGAAAGGACGACGCACCGATTATGGCGGAATTGGGAATTCGGATTATCGGGGATCCTGTTCTACGCACCAGGGCACAGGAGGTCACCGAGTTCGGGCCCGAGGTCCAAAAGCTCGTAGAGGACATGGACCAGACCATGGAGAACGTCGAGGGCGCCGGGTTGGCCGCACCCCAGGTCGGGGTGTCGCTGCGGGTGTTCACCTACCAGATCAACGGGCAGCGCGGGCACATCATCAACCCGGTGCTGGAACTAAGCCAGGACTACCAGCCGGACGTGGTGGAGGGGTGCCTGTCCATCCCCGGCATCGCCGCCCCGGTCCCGCGCCGCCGGCACGCCAAGGCCACCGGTTTTGACAAGTACGGCAACCCGATCACGATCGAGGGCGAGGGGCTGCTGGCGCGCTGCATCCAGCACGAAACCGACCACCTGGACGGGATCCTGTTCCTGGAGCGCCTGTCCGACGCCGAACGCAAGGCCGCGTGGAAGAAGCTGCGGGCCAGCAACTACCAGAACACCGCCGCCAGCACCGTGCAGCAGCGCTCCGGGGCCCTGGGCTCCAGCTTCGGCGCCGGACTGGGAGGCAACTAGCATGCGCATCCTCTTTGCCGGCACCCCGGAGGTCGCCGTCACCTCCCTGGACCACCTGGTGGACGCGGGCTTCGACGTGGCCGCGGTGCTCACCCGGCCCGACGCCCCGCTGGGGCGCAAACGCGTGCTGACCCCCTCCCCGGTGGCCCAGCGGGCCGAGGAGCTGGGCCTGCAGATCATCAAGGCCGCCAAGATCGACGCGCAGGTCACCGAACAGCTAACCGCGCTGCATCTGGACGCCGCCGCCATCGTCGCCTACGGGGGACTGGTGCCGCAGGACGCGCTGCAGGTGCCGCGCCACGGCTGGATCAACCTGCACTTCTCCCTGCTGCCGCAGTGGCGCGGGGCCGCGCCGGTGCAGCACGCCATCATCTTCGGCGATGACATCACCGGTGCGGTGACCTTCCAACTGGAAACCGGGCTGGATACCGGCCCGGTGTTCGGGCAGGTGACTGAGCCGATCGGGGCGATGGACACCGCCGGGGCCCTGCTGCAGCGGCTGAGCGACAGCGGCTCCCGGCTGCTGGTCGACACGCTGCAGGCCCTGG
>NZ_BAXF01000434.1:0-1833 GCF_001310435.1 Arthrobacter sp. JCM 19049
CTGCCGGGCAAGCACCTCACCGTCGCGGGCGACCCGCACGATGTAGCGGCTGCCCTTGCGGATGCCGGAACCGGTGACCATGACGATCTCGGCCTCGTGCCCGTACAGTTCGGAGATCGCGACCTTCAGTCGGCGGGCGGTGGCGGCCAGGTCGACCTCGGCCTCGATGACGATGCGTCCGGAGACAATGTGCAAGCCGCCACTGAAGCGCAGCATGGTTGAGACCTCGGCCTTGCGGACCGAGGGCTTGCGGATCTCTACCCGTGACAGCTCGTCTTTGACGGAAGCCGTCAATGCCATGAATCAAACTCCCTTACATGGTTCTTCGTACTACGAGCCGATGGCGGTGAACACTTCGTGGTAGGCCGCCGCGAGTCGCAACGGGTCGTGAACAGCACGACCGTCAGATACCCCTACTGTACCGAAAAAGACCCTGGCCCCGAGCTTTTGTGCTGCCAGCTCAAAGCGCTCCCGGTTCCCCACCTTGGATTCTTCGGCGATAATGGCGTCGAACTTCACCTCCGGCGCGTAGCGGGCAATCACCTCCAGGTGCGCGGTGCCATCCATCCCGCCGGTCTCGGCGGTATTCGTGGACAGGTTCATGGTCAGCAGCTTCTTGGCCGTCGTCGAGGCGATCGCCGAACGCATTTCGGGCAGCAGCAGGTGCGGCAGCACCGAGGTGTACCAAGAGCCCGGACCCAGCACCACCCAGTCGGCCAGGTCGATGGCTTCCAGCGCCTCGATGCACGCCGGGGCGCCTTCCGGCTCCAGGTTGACGTTGGTGACTAGGGCGTTGTTCCCGGCGGCGGCCAGATCGGCTTGCCCGTCGATGCGCCCGCGCACCAGGTTTCCGTCCTGCCCGGCCTGCAGCACCTCACCGTGGATGGTCAGCGGCACGGTGCTCATCGGCAGCACCTGTCCGCGCGCGCCGAGCAGCGCCCCGGCCCAGCGCAGCCCGGCCACCGGGTCCTCCAGCAGTTCCCACAGCGCCAGGATCAGCAGGTTGCCCACCGCGTGCCCGTTCAGCGGCTCGGTCTCATTCGTCTTCGCCTCGAAACGGTGCTGCATGACGTCCCGCCACGTGCGCCCCCAGTCGTTATCGTCACATAGTGCGGCCAGCGCCATGCGCAGATCCCCGGGAGGCAGGACCGGGAAGGATTCGCGCAGCCGCCCGGAGCTTCCCCCGTCATCGGCGACGGTGACCACCGCGGTCAGCGACGTGGTCAGTCGGCGCAGTGCCGAGAGCGAGGCCGACAGCCCGTGCCCGCCGCCCAGGGCCACGACGGAGGGGTTGTAGGAGTTGTCTCTGCTCAGCCCTGGATGGGGATGGGCCCGGTTGCAAATGCCACGGTTTACCGCCACCTATTCCCGGCCCAGGTCACGGTGGGTGACGTTGACGCGCACGTTGGGCAGCTGGGCCAGGCGGCGGCCCAGCTCGATGGCTGTGGCGACCGAACGGTGCTTGCCGCCGGTGCAGCCCACGGCAATGGTGGCGTAGTGTTTGTTTTCACGCCGGTAGCCTTCGAAGACCGGTTCCAGGGCCTTGAGGTAGCTGACAATGAACTCCTCGGTGCCCGGGTGCTCCAGCACGTACTCGGCGACCTCGGCGTCCCGCCCGGTTTTCGGGCGCAGCTCGGGCACCAGTGCGGGTTGGGGATGAAGCGCACGTCCGCGACGTAGTTCGCGTCGGTGGGCAGGCCGTACTTGAACCCGAAGCTCATCACGTTCACGCGCAGGATGATCGGCCCGGAGTCGCTGAACAGTTCGTTGACCGCGCGGGCCAGTCATGCACCGACATGTCCGAGGAGTCAGGACCACCTCGGCGGCCTCGCG
>NZ_BAXF01000435.1:0-1830 GCF_001310435.1 Arthrobacter sp. JCM 19049
CCTTGGTGCCCTTGGGGATGGTTCAGGTCGGCGAAGAAGTGCGGGGAGGAGGAGTAGGTTTCCACCGGCTCGGGCACGTTCAGCCCAGCGCCTTGTTGATCAGCGACCAGCGCGGCACCGAGTCCCAGTCCACGAAGGTCACCGCGATGCCGGTGTTCCCGGCGCGTCCGGTGCGCCCCACGCGGTGCAGGTAGGTGTTCTCATCATCGGGGCACTGCAGATTCACCACGTGGGTGACGTCGTCCACGTCGATGCCGCGGGCGGCCACGTCGGTGGCGACCAGGATCTCAACCTTGCCGGAGCGGAACGCCTTCAGCGCCTGTTCGCGCGCTCCCTGGCCCAGGTCCCCGTGCAGCCCCGGCGTTGAAGCCGCGGTCGATCAGCTCATCGGAGAGCTTGGCGGCCGACCGCTTGGTCTGCGTGAAGATGATCGTCTTGCCGCGGCCCTCGGCCTGCAGCAGGCGGGCGACCATTTCGTCCTTGTCCAGCGAGTGGGCGCGGTACACCAGCTGGCGGATGTTGCGCTTGGTGATCGAGTCGTCGCCCGGATCCGCGGCACGGATGTGCATGGGACGGGACATGTAGCGCCGGGCCATGGTGATCACCGGGCCGGGCATGGTGGCGGAGAACAGCATCGCCTGGCGCACCGGGGGCAGGGCGGCCAGGATGCGCTCCACATCGGGCAGGAAGCCCAGATCCAGCATTTCGTCGGCCTCGTCCAGCACGACGGTGGCGATCTGCTTCAGGTTCAGCACGCGCTGGCGGTTCAGGTCGATCAGGCGCCCGGGGGTGCCCACCACCACGTCGGTGCCGGCCTTCAGGGCCGCGATCTGCTCCTCATAGGGACGCCCACCGTAGATGGTGGTGACCCGGATGCCGGCGTGCCGGGAGGCCTGAGCCAGGTCCGCGGAGACCTGCAGGGCCAGTTCGCGGGTGGGGGCACGATCAGTGCCTGCGGGGCGCCGGGGAATTCCAGGCGCTCGTAGCCTCATCGGATTCGCGCACCACGCGCTGCAGCGCGGGGATGCCGAAGCCCAGGGTCTTGCCGGTGCCGGTCTTGGCCTGGCCGATGATGTCATTGCCGGCCAGCGCGACCGGCAGGGTCAGCGACTGGATCGGGAAGGGGTGAATGATGCCGGCTTCGGAGAGCGAGGCGACAATGTCCTGGCGCACATTGAAGTCGGCGAACGTCTTGGGTGCTTCTTCAGGCGCCGCGGCGGCGTCCTGGGTGGTCGTGTCAGTCACGATGTCCATATTCTCGTTTCACGTTGCGTCCCGGCCTGACCTGGGCCTCCGGCGAACGGTGCCCGGGAACGGTGTCCCGGCGGGCAGGGGAACGCGGTCCAGCGGAGCCGATCGCTACATGCACCACCGCGGCGTAGTGGCGGTGGGGGATGGTGACCGCTGGGAAGTCACCACGAAAACTGTTGTCTCTCGTTTAGCGCGGCGCGACCGGGCATCCTAAATAACTTTGTCCTTCTAGCATATCGGGTTTTGCCCCCGGACGTCTCATGGTGTGACTTTGCTCGCCACCTGGCTGAAACGGCAGCGCCGGGTCAGCGGGTCGGCCTCCTCCAGCCGCACCGAGACCAGGCTGGCGGCCGGAGCGCTGCCGGTGAAGGATCCGGTGATTGCCTCACCGAGCAGCTGGACCTGTCCGGGACGGAGCTTGCCCTGGCCATTGGCGGTTGCGGCGGTAAGCACCACCGCGTCGAAGTGCTCACCCACCCGGTGCTGCAGCACCCAGGCCTCGATCAGGGCGATGCTGGCCCGCCCGGCCGCTGCGGCCTCCGCGGAGCTGGTGCGCATCAGCCGGGCAACTCTTCCAAG
>NZ_BAXF01000436.1:0-1825 GCF_001310435.1 Arthrobacter sp. JCM 19049
CGCGCGAGGCGGCGTGCAGGCTGCTAGGCGTCGGCCAGGGCTGGCTTGCGCACCGAGTTCATGGCGGTGATCCAGGCGGTGAGCTGGTCAAACATCGGTTCCACGGAGGTGGCCGAGATCTCGGTCGGGGCGAAGCTGGTGAAGTTCTCAAAGTCAGTGAACAGGGAGAACAGCCCGGTCTTCTGCACGTGGGCGACCTGCAGTTCGGAGAGCATCCCGCGCAGGTGCTCGATCGCGCGGGCGCCATGGCCGAGCCGTAGCCCACGATGCCGGCGGCTTGTTGTTCAGCTCCAGGTTCACGTAGCTCAGTGCGTTGGCCAGGGCCGGCTGCACGGAGTGGTTGTACTCGCCGGTGATGAAGATGTAGCCGTCGAATTCCTCCAGCTTGGCGGCCCAGGCCTTGGTGTGCTCCTGCTGGTAGTTCTGGTAGGCGGCCGGGAATGGCTCATCGAGCACCGGCAGGTTGAAGTCCTGGATGTCGACGATTTCATATTCGGCGTCTCCGCGCTGCTGGGCGCGCTCCAGCACCCACTGCGCAACGGAGAGGTTCAGGCGTCCGGGGCGGGTGGAGCCGGTAACGATGGCGATCTTGTTCATGTGCTGCTTTCCTCACTGGGTCGAACTGCGCCATCATATTGACGCGTCATCTATGTTTGCCAAAAACAGGATGCCACGGAATAATTGATGTGTCAACAACATCTAGCATTCCGGGGTTCCGACGAGGAGATGACGGCACATGGCCGAGGAAACGCGCTGGCTCGATGACCAGGAGCAGCGCCTGTGGCGCATCATCCGCGAGTTCCTGTGGCACTTTCCCAGTGCCATGGACCGCCAGCTGATGCGGGATTCAAAGATGCAGTCCGGAGAGTACTCCGTACTGGCCACCCTATCGGAATCCAGCTCCAAGCAGCTGCGCCCGGCCGATGTTGCGCGTGAACTGGATTGGGACCGCTCCCGCCTGTCCCACCTGCTGCGCCGAATGGAGAACAAGGGCTGATCGAACGCTGCACGGACGCCCGCGACGGGCGCGGCAACCTGATCAGCCTGACCGAGCAGGCTGGCACACCATCCGCACCGCCGCCCCCAGCCACGTGAACTTCATCCGCGAAGCCATCTTCGATCAGCTGGAGGCCGACGAGCGCGAGGTCATCGGCCGCGCCCTGACCCGGATCCTTTCCAACCTCGACGGCCAGCAGCCCGGCGGGCAGCCGGAGGCTAACTGCTGAGCTGGCGCGAGTAGTCGCTGCTGCCCAGCAGCCGGGCAAAGGCGCCGCCGGCGGCAGCCAGCCCATCGAACGAGCCTTCTTCCACCACGCGCCCGGCATCAAGCACCACGATCTTTTCCGCCCGGGCAATGGTGCTCAGCCGGTGGGCGATCAGCAGCGTCGTGCGCCCCTGGGCCAGGCGGTCCAGGGCCGCTGCACCTGCGCCTCGGTCACGGTATCCAGCGCACTGGTGGCCTCATCGAGCACCAGCACCTTCGGATTGCGCAGCATCGTGCGGGCGATCGCCAGGCGCTGCTGTTCCCCGCCGGAGAAGCGGTGCCCGCGCTGGCCGACCATGGTCTCCAGCCCCTCGGGCAGCGAGGAGATCAGCTCGGCGATCTGCGCATCCTCAAGCACCTGCCACATCTGCTCCTCGGTGGCCTGCGGTGCCGCCCAGGACAGATTCTCGCGGATCGTGCCGTGCAACAGGTAGCTCTCCTGGGAGACCACTCCCACCAACGCGGCCACATCCTGCGGGTCCAGGGTGCGAAGGTCCTGCCCGTCCAGCAGCACCCGGCCGCTGGTGGGATCGGCCAGGCGCGGGATCAGCAGCCAGGGTG
>NZ_BAXF01000437.1:0-1825 GCF_001310435.1 Arthrobacter sp. JCM 19049
CAGGTGCCGGCGGGGTGTTGCTGATCCAGTTGTCCAGCAGGCCCGCCTCGGCCACGGTGGGGGTGTGCACGCCAATGGTGTCGCGGGAGGTGGACAGCCCGATGATCCCGTCAATGGGCCAACGTCCGGTGCTGGGACGAAACCCGACCACCCGCAGGAGGAGGCCGGGATGGAAATTGAGCCGCCGGTGTCCGTACCCAGGGAAATGCGCACGGTCCCGGCGGCCACGGCCGCGGCGCTGCCGCCACTGGATCCGCCCGCGGTGCGCTGCCGATCATAAGGTTGCGCACCGGCCCGTAGACGGCGTTGTTGCTGGTGATCCCGAACGCCAGCTCATGCATGTTCGTCAGGCCGTGCACCCGACCGCCATGCTGGCGCAGGATGGAAACCACCAGGCATCGGCCGGAGCCCGGTACCCGCCATAGACGGGGCTGGCCGCGTTCGTCGGAAGGCCCTGCACCTGGATATTGGCCTTGACGGCAAAGTTAAACCCGCCCTCACCCGCGATGGGGGCATTGTCGTGCGGTGGACCGGCGTCGGTGTCCGGCAGATCCTCCAGATGCGTCCAGATCCCGTCCTGCCCGTGATGGTCCGTCATTGACTTTCCTGGTCCCTTCGAACAATGCGCGGCGCGGTGCTCCCATCCGTGCCGATTACCCCGAGCCTAGGCAGAAGCCGCTCACCGGCCAGCGTCCAGGGCAGCAGGGGCCGTGTTGGCCGAGGATGTGCCGAAGCACGCGGTCAGGGTGGCATGACGTGGTGGACAAATCCGGGTAAAGTGGAAGACGTGCGACGTTGATCCGGCCATCACCGGGGAGTCCTTGGAAGAACAGCCCGGTTCCGGGCCTAGTAGAACCGAGCGGGACCAGCCCGTGACAGCTGAAGACAAGCGGTTTGTCCGCCGGCCCCCACGCGGTGCCGGATGGGGGAACAAGCGGGGTGGTACCGCGGCCACAGGTCGTCCTCGCAGTGAATGTTTCCGAACCTACGCTTGTAAGGATGGCCGCCTACGATGAGCTTCTACCCGAAGGTCACTACCGATCCCTCCGGTTCCACCCCGGCATCTCCGCGCTTCCCCGAGATCGAAAAACGAGTCCTCGAGTACTGGAAGCGGGACAACACCTTCCAGGCCTCCATTGACCAGCGCGAAGACAACGAATTCGTCTTCTACGACGGCCCGCCGTTCGCCAACGGCCTGCCGCACTACGGCCACCTGCTCACCGGCTACGTCAAGGACCTGGTCGCCCGCTACCAGACCCAGCGCGGACACCGTGTGGAACGCCGTTTCGGCTGGGACACCCACGGGCTGCCGGCCGAGCTGGAGGCCATGAAGCAGCTGGGGATGGCCGATAAGAAGCACATCCTGGAGATGGGCATCGACAAGTTCAACGACGCCTGCCGCAGCTCGGTGATGAAGTACGCCGACGAGTGGGAGGAGTACGTCACCCGCCAGGCGCGCTGGGTCGACTTTGAAAACGACTACAAGACCCTGAACGTCGAGTACATGGAATCGGTGATCTGGCGTTCAAGCAGCTCTCCGACAAGGGGCTGACCTACCAGGCTTCCGCGTGCTGCCGTACTGCTGGAAGGACGAGACCCCGCTGTCCAACCACGAGCTGCGCATGGACGACGACGTCTACAAGAACGTCCAGGACCAGACCGTGACCGTCACCTTCCCAATCCTGGAGGGCGAGCTGCCGGTCTCCCGCCACCTGGTCGGCGTGCAGGCCCTGGCCTGGACCACCACCCCCTGGACCCTGCCCACCAACGAGGCGCTGGCCGTGCACCCGGACGTGGAATACGTGGTCGTGCCCGCCGGGGAAGC
>NZ_BAXF01000438.1:0-1824 GCF_001310435.1 Arthrobacter sp. JCM 19049
CTCGGTCCGCGCCTGGCGCACGCCCTGCTGCCGATCCCGGGCAAGGATCATCGGACTGGGCCTACTCCTGGGTCCCGGTTGCCGGACCGCTCATCGGCGGTGTCCTGGGCGGTCTTGGTGCCGCCGCGCTGTTCTAGAACCTTGAGCTATCGGCGGGGATCGCACAAGCTGGTCTCAGGCAGGTGCCCGCACCGGCCGCGGCCGTGACCCCACTGCCCGGCCCCCTCACCCGAGGGGGCCGGGCATCGAGGAAAGAACAACGTAGTTTTTTAGCGAAAAGAGAGTGAACCATGAGCTCGAAGTACGTCATCGCCATTGATCAGGGAACCACCAGTTCCCGGGCGATCGTGTTCAACCACGCCGGTGAGGTCATCTCCGTGGGCCAGCTGGAACACGAGCAGATCTTCCCGCAGGCCGGATGGGTGGAGCACGACGCCACCGAAATCTGGAACAACGTGCGCGAAGTGATCGGCCAGGCCCTGTCCAAGGCGAACCTGACCCGCCACGACATCGAGGCGGTGGGCATCACCAACCAGCGTGAAACCACCGTGGTGTGGGACAAGAACACCGGTGAGCCGGTGTACAACGCGATCGTCTGGCAGGACACCCGCACCCAGCAGATCGTCGACGACCTGGCCGCCGACGGGGGAGTGGACCGCTACAAGGACAAGGTCGGCCTGCCCCTGGCCACCTACTTCGCCGGCACCAAGATCAAGTGGATCCTGGACAACGTGGACAACGCCCGCCAGCGCGCCGAGGCCGGGGACCTGCTCTTTGGCACCACCGACACCTGGGTGCTGTGGAACCTGACCGGCGGCACCGACGGCGGCGTGCACGTCACCGACGTCACCAACGCCTCACGCACCCTGTTCATGGACCTGCGCACCCGCGCCTGGGATGAGCAGATCCTTGCCGACTTCGGGGTCCCGGCCTCGATGCTGCCCGAGATCCGCTCCTCCTCCGAGGTCTACGGCACCGTGCACACCAACCAGCTGCTGCGCGAAACCCCGGTGGCCGGCATCCTGGGCGACCAGCAGGCCGCCACCTTCGGGCAGGCCCGCCTTCACCCCCGGCTCGGCGAAGAACACCTACGGCACCGGCTGCTTCCTGATCTTCAACACCGGCAATGAGATCGTCAAGTCCTCCAACGGGCTGCTGACCACCATGGCCTACCAGCTGGGCGACGCCGAGCCGGTGTACGCACTGGAAGGCTCCATCGCGGTGGCCGGCTCGCTGGTGCAGTGGCTGCGCGACAACATCGGATGATCGCCACCAGCGCCGAGATCGAGGATTTGGCCGCCCAGGTCGAGGACAACGGCGGGGTCTACATTGTCCCGGCGTTCTCCGGGCTGTTCGCCCCGTACTGGCGCTCCGAGGCCCGTGGGGCGATCGTGGGCCTGACCCGCTACGCGAACAAGCACCACCTGGCCCGCGCGGCCCTGGAGTCCACCGCCTTCCAGACCCGTGAGGTGCTGGACGCGGTGAACGCCGACGCCGTGGACCCGCTGACCGAGCTGAAGGTCGATGGCGGGATGGTCGCCAACGAGAACCTGATGCAGTTCCAGGCCGACATCCTCGGGGTGCCGGTGGTGCGTCCGAAGGTCACCGAAACCACGGCGCTGGGTGCCGCCTACGCGGCCGGGCTGGCCGTGGGCTACTGGAAGGACCTGGGCGAGTTGGAGTCGAACTGGTCCGAGGACAAGCGCTGGGAGCCGAACCTGGACCCCGAGGAGCGCGAACGCAAGCTGCGCCTGTGGAAGAAGGCGGTCACCCGCACCTTCGACTGGGTCGACGAGGACACCCGGCACGTCTAAAGCCGGTCAG
>NZ_BAXF01000439.1:0-1816 GCF_001310435.1 Arthrobacter sp. JCM 19049
CACCGCCGTCGTGGCCGGGGTGGGGCACCCGGTTCGGACGGGACGGGAAACCGCGGAAACATGCTAGATTCAACAAATCATGATCACTTCTTCCGCCGTGCCCGTTGCCGCCCTCGAACTGCTGATCGACCAGGGATTTGACGCCACCAGCGTCGATGAGCTGGCCAACGCCGCCGGCATGTCCCGTTCCACGTTTTTCCGCCGTTTCGGTTCCAAGGAGAACATGGTCTTCGCGGACCAGGAAATGATCATCACCCATCTGCAGACGGTGCTGGGCACCAGCTCGGCCCCGACCATGCAGGCGCTGACCGAGGCGGTGTCGGTCGTGTTTGACCAGTACACCGCCAATCCCCCGGCAGCGGAACTGCGCCACCAGCTGCTGCAGGAGGTGCCCGCGCTGCGTGACCGGGAGCTGGTTTCCACCCACCGCTTCGAACGGGCCTTTAACGACTACCTGCGCGCCAAGGGATTGTTTGCCGCCCCCGGGGAGCGTTCCCTGCGCCTGGGGCTGAGCGCGGCCTGGTCTCAATCCACAACGATCACCTGCGCACCTGGCTGCGCGACCACGCGGCGACCGGCGTGATGAGTTGGCCGCGGACGTGCGCCGCTTCCTGAGCCGCTTTGCCGACCTCATTTCCCCGGAGCAGGCCGAGACGGCTCCCGGGCAGCGCACCACCGTGGTGGTTTCCGTGATCAACCCGGGCGACCAGCAGGCCGTGCTGGATGAGGTGGCCCAGGCGCTGAAGCAGGCCGGCGGGATCTGAGCCGCGCCGCCGAGGGCGGCAGACGAAGATTTGACACAAAGTTTCTTGACATGAAACTGAGTTCCATTAGGCTGGTGGACGAGAGATTCACCTTCGACGATGGAGCAACCTGCCATGACCCAAGAAACCACCTACGAATTCCCCACCGGTGTCACCGAGCCGGACTACGAGCTGTGGACCACCGACGTGGAGATCGATCCCACCGGCGTCTTCGAGGACCTTGACCCCGAGGACCGGGCCTGGTGGGACAAGGCCCGCGCCTTCACCCTGGATGAGGTGCGCCCGGTCGCGCACGAATACTGGGAGACCGCCGACTACCCGCTGCACCTGGTCAAGAAGCTGGGCGACGCCGACCTGCTGCGCGACGGGCAGACCCCCAAGAGGTACGCCCCCATGAGCGCCATGGCCGCCGGGCTGGTGAACATGGAGCTGCACCGCGGCGACGGCTCGGTGGGCACCATTGTGGGCGTGCAGGCCGGGTTGGCACTGCGTTCCATCCTGCAGTGCGGCAGCCCCGAGCAGATCGAAAAGTTCGGCGTGCCGATGCTGCGCGGGGAACTGCCCGGCGCCTTCGCCCTGACCGAACCCACCCACGGTTCGGACTCGGTGTCCCTGGAAACCCGGGCCACCCGGGTGGAGGGCGGCTACGTGCTCAACGGCGAGAAGAAGTGGATCGGCAACGGCTCGGTCGGCGGGATCAGCGTGGTCTGGGCCCGCGATGACGAGGGCAAGGTGCGCGGGTTGCTGGTGGACCAGCAGTCCGCGGGCTACACCGCGACCACCATCAAGAACAAGCTGTCGCTGCGCGCCATCTGGCAGGCGCACATCCGCCTGGAGAACGTGTTTGTTCCCGATGAGATGGTCCTGCCCGGCGCGAACAGCTTCAAGGACACCGCCGCGGTGCTCTTCGCCACCCGCCTGGGGCGTGGCCTGGGCGGCGGTTGGGCATGCGACCGCCTGCTATGAATCCGCGGTGGCCTACGCCAAGCAGCGCGTGCAGTTCGGCCGCCCGCTGGCCGCCTCCCAGGTGGTGCAGGAGCGACTGGCGCGCA
>NZ_BAXF01000440.1:0-1816 GCF_001310435.1 Arthrobacter sp. JCM 19049
CTCCGCCTGACCGGTCAGCCAGTCCACGTCGTCGCTCGGCTCGGTGGAGGCCAGCACCGGGATGCCGGCCTCGCGGGCGGCCTTCAGCGCGGCGACCTTGTTGCCGGCCAGCTCCAGCACGTCGGCGGAGGGGCCGATGAACTTGATGCCATTTTCCTTCGCAGCGCGGGAGAGCTCGGGATTTTCACTCATGAACCGTAACCCGGGTAGATCGCGTCCGCACCGGCTTCCTTGGCGACGCGGATCACCTCGTCTACATCCAGGTAGGCACGGACCGGGTGCCTTCTTCGCCAATCCGGTAGGACTCATCGGCCTTCTGCCGGTGGATCGAGTTGCGGTCCTCGTAGGGGTAGACTGCAACGGTTTTTGCCTCGAGTTCATTGGCGGCGCGGAACGCGCGGATGGCGATCTCGCCGCGGTTGGCAACCAAGATTTTTCAAACATGGTGTTCCTACATCGATTCGTCGCGTCGCAGACGGTACGGGAGCAGGCAGCTGGGTACAGCAAGACCTACCCGGCATCGTCGTCGGCGCAGGGCGTCGGAAGTGGCTCGTTGTCGAGCACCTAATTCCACACCCTACAGTGACGGCAGGCACGTTGACCAAAAATTTCGTCTTGTGGTCTGACCACAGCGTCATGTTGCGATCAGTGGTTATAAAGCGGGGTATCGTGATAAAGAGCAAAAACCGACGTTGCGAACTCGGGGATTTCGACTCGAGCCGACTATGATAATTAGAGATTAAGTCCCGCGGTACCTTCAATCGGCGAACAGTGAAAGGCGTGGTCTGTTCCGTGCACGTAGTGAGCATCAGCAGCCTCAAGGGTGGCGTAGGAAAGACCTCGGTGACCCTCGGTCTTGCCTCGGCCGCCCTCGCCGCCGGCATCCCCACCCTCGTCATCGACCTGGACCCGCATGCTGATGCCAGCACCGGTTTGGGCGTTCGGGCCGAGGACAAGCAGACCATCGGGCAGATGCTGAAGAACGTGCGCCGCGCCCGCCTGCAGGACAATGTCGCCGCCAGCTCCTGGCAGTCCAAGGCCGCCGAGAAGAAGTCCCGCACCCGCATCCCCGTACTCGATGTGGCCGTGGGCGATGCCTACACCGGCATCTACGACCGTCCGGACCTGCGCACCCGCGACCTGCGCCGCCTGACCCAGCTGCTCAGCCGCACTTCGGCTACCAGTTGGTGCTCATCGACTGCCCGCCCTCGCTCAACGGGCTGACCCGCATGGCCTGGAGCGCCTCGGACCAGCTGCTGCTGGTGGCCGAGCCCAGCCTGTTCTCCGTGGCCGGCACCGAACGCACCAGCGTGCCCTGGAGCTGTTCCGCAAGGAATTCGCCCCCACCCTGGGACCGATCAAGGTCGTGGCCAACCGCGTGCGCAAGGATTCGGCCGAGCACACCTTCCGGCTGAACGAGATGCGCCAGATGTTCGGCGACTCGATGCTCACCCCGGAGATTCCCGAGCACCCCGAATGGCAGCAGATCCAGGCGCGGCCTACTCGGTGCATCAGTGGCCTAGCAAGTCCACCGGGCCGATCGTGTCCCAGTTCGATGGGCTGCTGAAGGAAATCATGGCCACCGACAAGGCAGCCCAGCCCGCCTAGACCCACCACGCGCATGCCCAGGGCACACCCCGCAGGCAGCCACGGCCCAGGCAGCCATGCCACCGAAGGCCACCGGCAGCGAAGACTGAAAAAGGACCACCGAATGGTGGTCCTTTTTCAGTATCTGAAGTTTTGTTCGCCCCGATCCAGCGGGGTTTGTAGCGCCAGTCCGACAGCGCACGATGCGACGGCTTCCCAGGCCCCGGCA
>NZ_BAXF01000441.1:0-1795 GCF_001310435.1 Arthrobacter sp. JCM 19049
TGCGTCATTCCTCCGAGCGCAACCCGGCGATCCTGGCGGTGCGCGAATGCCTGCACGACCAGGCGCAGTCGCTGCCCTCCCCGCACGCCGCGGAGCGGAACGCCGAGGTGGTGACCCCAGCCACAGACTAGGTCACGAAATGGTAACGACGCGGGCTTTCGTGAGCGACAAATCACTCAAAGGATGCCATAGTGGTTTTCCGCACCCGGTGACCGTGCGCCCCATTCGTTCATGGGGGAACCACCCCGCACGGGAGCACTAGCAATGAGGAAATCATGTCCGACCATACATTCCAGATGATCGCGATCGTCTTCTATATGTGCGTGATGCTCGGTATCGGCTACTTCGCCTACCGTCGCACCAGCAACATCGACGATTACATGCTCGCCGACCGCGGGCTCAAACCCTGGGTGGCCGCGCTGTCCGCGGGGGCCTCCGACATGTCCGGCTGGCTGCTGATGGGCCTGCCCGGCGCCATCTACGTCACCGGCCTGCACGAAGCATGGATCGCCATCGGCCTGACCATCGGCGCGTGGCTGAACTGGAAGTTCGTCGCCCCGCGACTGCGCTCCTACACGCAGATCGCGCAGAACGCCATCACCATCCCCAGCTTCTTCGAAAAGCGCCTGAAGGACCGCAAGCACCTGCTGCGCATCGCCTCGGCGCTGATCATCCTGGTGTTCTTCACCTTCTACGTCTCCTCGGGCATGGTCGCCGCCGGCAAGTTCTTCCAGGCCTCCTTCGGGTGGCCATACCTGAACGGCATGCTGTTCGTCGCGGCCATCACCCTGCTCTACACCCTGTTCGGCGGGTTCCTCGGCGCCTCACTGACCGACGTCGCCCAGGGCGTACTGATGTTCGCCGCGCTCATCGCGGTGCCGATCGTGGCGGTCTTCCGCAGCGGGGACATCTCCACGCTGGGCAGCCGGATCACCGAGGCCAACCCGCAGGCGTTCAACCTGTTCTCCTCCTTCGATGAAACCAGCTGGATCCTGGCGCTGGTGGCCATCATCTCCACCGCCGCCTGGGGCCTGGGCTACTTCGGCCAGCCGCACATCATCGTGCGCTTCATGGCGCTGCGTACCCCGGGCGAGGCCAAGGTGGCCCGCCGCATCGGCATCGGCTGGATGTTCCTGACCGCGCTGGGCGCCATCTGCACCGCGCTGATCGGCGTGGCGTACTTCGCCGACGAGCCGCTGAGCACCGCCGACAGCGAAACCGTGTTCCTGCTGCTCTCGCAGATCTTCTTCCACCCGCTGATCGCCGGCTGGTGCTGGCCGCGGTGCTGGCGGCCATCATGTCCACCATGTCCTCGCAGATGATCGTGTGCTCCTCGGCGCTGGTGGAGGACCTGTACAACCTGATGGGCCGCAAGGGCAGCCCCAAGTCGCTGGTGCTGCTGGGCCGGCTGGGCGTGCTCGCCGTGGCGGTCATCGCCGCACTGCTGGCGCTGAACCCGGATTCCTCGATCCTGGAACTGGTGGCGTTCGCCTGGGCCGGGTTCGGCGGCGCGTTCGGCCCGATCATCCTGCTCAGCCTCTACTGGCGCAAGCTGACCGCCGTCGGTGCCTTTGCAGGCATGGTCAGCGGCGCGGTCGTGGTCTTCGTGTGGGGCAACATCGCGGCCCTGAGCGGTGTGATGTACGAAATCGTGCCCGGCTTCCTGGTCAACCTGCTGGTGGCCTGGCTGGTGTCGCGTTCCACCTACCGTCCGAACGAGACCATCGAGTCCGAGTTCACCGCCATGGAGGACGAGGTCGGGGCCAAGGCCCGCGCCTAAGCCTCCCGCCCGCGG
>NZ_BAXF01000442.1:0-1768 GCF_001310435.1 Arthrobacter sp. JCM 19049
ACGGTGGGTGAGCAGGGCCGCGGCGCGGCGCTCACCGGTGCTCTGGGTTACCACCGGGATCTGCCCGGTCTGGGTGGCCAGGTCGGCGGCGCCCACGAGTACGTGCGGGCGCTGGGAGATCTCATGGCGGATCAGCGAGGCGCTGGCCTCGATGTCACCCTCCACGGCGATCGTCAGCTGTCCGGTGTCCGGTTCCGGCTCCCCGGAGACCGCCTGGACCGGGGGCAGGTCAGGAGTTTCGACAATGTCGAACAGGACGATGGTGACGTTGTCCGGCGCCCCGTTGTGCAGGGTCGTGGCCACCAGGTCGGCCGCGATCTCCTCCAGGTCCGCGGTGGTGCGCATCGCCTGCTCAATGATTTCGTCGGGCACCACATCGGTCAGGCCGTCGGAGCACAGCAGCCAGCGTTCACCGACCGCGGCCGGCAGCTGCTGGATGTCCAGTTCGGGGGAGGCATCCGAATCGCCAAGGACGCGCAGCAGCACGTTCTTGTGCGGGTGCACCGATGCTTCCTCGGGGCGGATTCGGCCTTCCTCGACCAGGCGCTGCACGAACGTGTGGTCCCGGCTGATCTGCTCGAACACCCCGTCCTTCAGGCGGTAGGCGCGCGAGTCGCCGATGTGCGCCAGGTGCAGCGTTTCCTCGGAGAGCAGCAGCGAGGTCACGGTGGTGCCCATGCCCGAAAGCTTCGGGTTCGCGCCCACCAGTTCGTTCAGCACCAGGTTCGCCGCCTGGATCTCATCGGGCAGCGCGTTCTGCGGGTCCGGGGTGTAGCGGCGGTCCAGGTGGATCAAATCCAGCACGGTGGAGGCCGAAGCCACGTCGCCACCGACATGCCGCCCATGCCGTCGGCCAGCACCGCCAGGTACTCGCCAACGTAGGCCGAATCATCGTTCTTTGAACGCACTCGGCCTACGTCTGACAGGGCGGCAAACTTGAGCTTCAATGCCATAGGCTAGGCCTTCAACTCCAGCACAGTCTTGCCAATGCGGATCCGCTGGCCCAATTCCACGGGCTGCGGACGCGACAGCTGGTTCTCCCCGATAAAGGTGCCGTTGGTGGATCCCAGGTCCTCCAGGAACCAGCGCGAACCCTGCGGGAAGAGCCGGGCGTGGCGACCGGAGGCGTAGTCGTCTTCCAACACGACGGTTGCATCCTGGGCGCGCCCAAAGAGGATCGGCTGGCCGTCAAGCTTGATTTCGCGGCCGGAAAGTGGGCCTTCCACCACCTGCAGGGCGGTGGCCGTCTTGCGGGCGGTCGGTTCGGGTTCAGCCAGTGTCGGGTTCTTCTTGATCGCCCGGGCGCTGGGCTGGCCGGTGCGGGCGCGGGTCCCGATGACCAGGTCACGGCGCATGGCGCCCACGACGCTGAGCACCAGAAGCCACAGCAGAACCAGGAAGCCCAGGCGGAACAGGGCGAGCAGCAGGTCGTTCATGCGCGTCCCTTCTGCCCCTGGGCGATGAGTCGGAAGACAACCTTGGTCTTGCCCAGGGAAATGACCGAGCCATCGCCCACCCGGGTCTCGCCGTTGACCTTGCGGCCGTCGACGAAGGTGCCGTTGGTGGACCCCAGATCGAGTACCACGTAGTCATCTCCTCTTTGTTCGACACGGAAATGTTGCCGGGAAACGCCCGGGTCATCGATCGGGATGTCGGTGGAGGCTGAACGGCCCAGCACAATCGAATGATGGTGCAGGGCATAGCGCTGGCCATCAACCTCCAGCACGGCCTGTTTGGCCATCGGTGCCGGGGCGCGTGCCGGTTCGGG
>NZ_BAXF01000443.1:0-1768 GCF_001310435.1 Arthrobacter sp. JCM 19049
CCAGCCAGCCGGCGCCACGTAGAGTGCGACCCGGGTTTCGGCGCTCAACGCCAGCAGCACCACCACAAAGCCCATGAACGCCAGCGCCGCCCAGGCGCTCAGGCTGCCGCCGGGCACCTCGAACGCGTTGCGCTTGCCGCCGGTGCGTCCCATTTCACGGCGCATCGACAGGTAGGAGGCCAGGATCATCACCCACACCCAGACGGTGGCGAAGGTGGCCAGCGAGGCGATCATCAGGAACAGCTGCTCGGGCAGCAACACGTTGAGCACCACCCCGATCACCAGCACCAGCACCATCACCAGCACGGTCATCCACGGCACCCCGTTGGCCGAGACCCGGGTGAAGGAGCGCGGGGCCAGGCCCTTCAGGGACAGGGCGTAGAGCATCCGCCCGGCGCCGAAGGTGTCCGCGTTGATCGCGGAGATCGCCGCGGTGATCACCACGAAGTTCAGTACGTGGGCGGCGGCCGGGATGCCCAGCGCGTCGAAGATCTGCACGAACGGGAGGTGGTCCCGTCGATCTGGCGCCAGTCGAAGAGCATCATGATCACGGCCAGCGAACCGACGTAGAACAGCAGGATCCGCCACGGCACCGTGTTGATCGCGGCGGGCACCGCCCGGGCCGGGTCATCGGCCTCCCCGGCGGTGATGCCGATGGTCTCGATGCCGCCAAAGGCGAACATCACCACGGCGAAGGAGAGCAGCAGGCCGGTAAAGCCGTTGGGGAACAGGGTGCCGGCGGCCAGCAGCGTGTCCAGGCCCGGGGCAGTGTCCTGCCCGGGGGCGTGGAACCCGAAGACGATCAGCGCGGCGCCGGCCACAATCATCGCCACGATCGCGCTGACCTTGATCACCGCCAGCCAGAATTCGGTTTCCCCGAACACCTTGACCTTCATCAGGTTGATCACCAGGATCAGCAGCACCACCGCCGCCACCCAGATCCAGCGCGGGACCTGCGGAAACCAGAAGCTCATGTAGATGCCGAACGCGGTGACGTCGGCGATCGCCACGATCGCCATCTCAAAGGTGAATGTCCAGCCGGTGACGAATCCGGAAAAACGCCCCAGGTAGCGCGCGGCGTAGTGCGCGAAGGAGCCGGAGACCGGGTGCTTGACCGCCATCTCGCCCATGGCGCGCATCACCACGAACACCGCGGCGCCGCCGATCATGTACGCGAAGAGCACCGCCGGTCCGGCGGCCTGGATGGCGGCCGAGGAGCCGTAGAACAGCCCGGTGCCGATGGCCGATCCCAGGGCCATGAAGCGGATGTGTCGGGCATTCAGACCCCGGGCGAGGGCCTGCTGGGTTTCACTCACGGTGCGAACTCGGTTCCTGGTTGGCTAGATTGGAGTCGGTGACGCGCCTACCGCGCACCGCTCTGCCGGCCTTGCGCCGGCACCTGCGCGGCGGTGGACGTCGAACCGTGAAAATCATACGCGCTGCCGCGCCCCTTTTGGGTACTGATGTGGCGCAAGTCAATATGAGGTTGACCGCAGGCACGCGCCGGGGCCTGGGTGAAGGGGGAAGTGGTGGCCAGAAACCTGTCGTGGCGGGGAGTGTTCTTCGCCGGCGCGATCACGGCGATCGCCGGATTCGTGGACGGGGTGGGATTCATCCACTACTCCGGGTACTTCCTGTCGTTCATGTCCGGCAACTCCACCCGCTCCTCGGCGGCGCTGGCCAGCGGGGACGTGACCGGGTGGTGGCTGGCGATGGCGTTTGTCTCCTGCTTCGTGCTCGGGGTCATCCTGGCCACGCTGGTCGGCGC
>NZ_BAXF01000444.1:0-1764 GCF_001310435.1 Arthrobacter sp. JCM 19049
CTCGCCTAGGCGCCATCCACGCCATTTTCAGGGGCCGGCCGAAGACCGGGAACGCGGCAGACCGCGTCGGTCTTCCGCCGGCCCGCGGCGTCCGGAACGGACCTCACCCTTGACGGGACGGGCAGGGGAAAATAGCATATTCGACAACGAGAGTTTCCTATTGGAAAACAGAGGTTTTCCCCTTCAGCGTCGAAAGGACCAGCCGTGGAAGAAATCCGTATCGAGGAAAACGGCAAGCTCGGACCCATCAATGCCGCACTGATCCCGCGCTACGCCGGTGCCGGAACCTACGCCCGGCTGCCGCGCCTGGACCAGGTTGAAAAGGCGGACATCAAGATCGTGGGCGTCCCGTTCGACACCGGGGTCTCCTACCGTCCCGGTGCCCGCTTCGGCTCCACCCACGTACGCGAGTCCTCCCGCCTGATCCGCCCCTACAACCCGGCCGTGGACATCTCCCCGTTCGCGCTGAGCCAGGTCGCCGACGCCGGGGACATGGCGGTGAACCCGTTCAACATCAACGAGGCCATCGAAGCCATTGAACACAACGCCCTGGAACTGACCGAGGACGGGGCCTCGCTGGTCACCATCGGTGGGGACCACACCATCGCCCTGCCGCTGCTGCGCGCCGCCTCCCAGCGTGCCGGCGGACCGGTGGCGCTGCTGCACTTCGATGCGCACCTGGACACCTGGGACACCTACTTTGGTGCCGAATACACCCACGGCACCCCGTTCCGCCGCGCGGTGGAAGAGGGCATCCTGGACACCGAGGCCATCAGCCACGTCGGCACCCGCGGCCCGCTGTACGGCAAGAAGGACCTGGAGGACGACAAGCGCTTCGGCTTCGGCATCGTCACCAGCTCGGACGTGTACTACCAGGGGTGCGTGAAATCGTGGACAAGCTGCGCGACCGCATCGGCAACCGCCCGCTGTACATCTCGGTGGACATCGACGTGCTGGACCCGGCCCACGCCCCGGGCACCGGAACCCCGGAAGCCGGCGGGATCACCAGCCGCGAGCTGCTTGAAATCCTGCGCGGGCTGCGCGGGATGAACATCGTCGGCGCGGACATCGTGGAAGTGGCCCCGGCCTACGACCATGCCGAGATCACCGGCGTGGCCGCCTCCCACGTCACCTACGACCTGATCAGCCTGATCAGCGACCTGCGCCACGGCAAGGGAATGAACTAGCATGTCCAACACCGCGCAACGCAACGGCGGGGACCTGGTCATTGAGACGCTCAGCGCGCTCGGTGCCAGGACCGTGTTCGGAATTCCCGGGCAGCACGCGCTGGGGCTCTTTGACGCGCTCTCCCGCTCGGACCTGCATTTCGTCTCCTCCCGGGTGGAGAACAACTCCGCCTTCGCCGCCGACGGCTATTCCCGGGCCACCGGGGAAGTGGGCGTGCTGTTCCTCTCCACCGGCCCCGGGGCGCTAACCTCCCTGGCCGGGCTGCAGGAAGCCTACGCCACCGGCGTGCCGATGGTGGTGGTGGCAAGCCAGATTCCGGTGGATGGACTGGGCGCCCGGCGCAAGGGCATGCTGCACCAGCTTGATGACCAGAAGGCCTCGGCCGCGAACGTCACCAAGTTCCAGCGCACCGTGCACCACGCCTCCTCGATCCCCTCGGCCATCCAGGACGCCTGGGCCGAGGCGATCACCGTGCCCATGGGCCCGGTCTGGGTGGAGGTGCCGCAGGACGTGCTGCTGGCCCCGGTCATGGTCCCGCCGGTGCGTGATGCGCTGGCCGAGGCCTATGAGCACCCG
>NZ_BAXF01000445.1:0-1757 GCF_001310435.1 Arthrobacter sp. JCM 19049
TGGCCCGGTCCAGGCAGTGCTGCAGCAGGCTGCGGCCCTCGATGGTCACCAGCGCCTTGGGGATTCCGGCACCCAGGCGGGTGCCGCTGCCGGCCGCGACCAGGATCAGCGCGGCATCAACGTTGGGGTGTTCATTCACGTCTTCCAGCCTACTGTGCCCCGGCGCCACGAGGCCGCGCGCTGCTGGTTAAACGAGAGAACCGTGGTTGGTTACCTGTAGTAACCGACCACGGTCGATGATTCTCAGCCGGGGTTCGCGCCCCGGTGTGCCCACTGACCTAGTGGGAAGCCAAAACCTCATCCAAGAGCCCTTCGGCCTTGGTTTCGTCCAGGTCCTTGGCCAGCGCCAATTCGCTGATCAGCACCTGGCGCGCCTTGGACAGCATGCGCTTCTCGCCCGCGGACAGGCCGCGGTCGTTCTCACGGCGCCACAGGTCACGCACGACCTCTGCCACCTTGATGACATCACCGGAGGCAAGCTTTTCCAAGTTTGCCTTGTAGCGGCGCGACCAGTTGGTCGGCTCCTCGGTAAATTCAGCACGAAGGACCTCGAACACATGGTCCAAGCCTTCCTGACCGACCACGTCACGCACTCCAACCAAGTCAACGTTCTCGGCCGGGACCTCGATGGTCAGGTCACCCTGCGCCACCTTGAGCTTGAGATACATTTTCTCTTCGCCCTTGATCTTGCGCATCTTGATCTCTTCGATCATTGCCGCGCCGTGGTGCGGGTAGACTACAGTCTCGCCAACCTCAAAAACCATGTGGATAAACCCCTTTCCCACGTACTAGTCTACCACGACCGGTTTTTTGGCCGCTGTTACCTATGCCCCAATAACCGCGAATTCATGCGGTTTTCACTCTTCCAAACGGGGGAGAAACGTGGTATGAAGAAAGTAGTTCAGAGTCCAACGGACAACCCAAGCCCCTTTCCCACCGTCGGGGTTGTCCAGTGTTACAGCTCGCCAAATCACGCTTTTCAAGCTTAAACCGTTAGGCTAGGTAATAGTCGTGGACTTCGTGTGGCCTGTTTCGAAAATTGCAGAACCCCGAAAGTGCACCACGAAACCATGCAACTCACTATTCTCATCGAGGAGTTTGTGTCGTGATCACCGCACGCATGACCGCTGGACGCCGTATCGCCGCGTCCCTCGCCCTGGCCGGGTTGGCACTGGGTGTCACTGGCTGTGGCGCCATTAACCAGCAGGAAACCACCACCAACTATGCCCCGAGCGATGGCATCATTGCCGATGTCGCCGACGCCAAGGTCCGCAACCTGCTGCTGGTGACCAATGCCGAGCACCAGGAAGCCCGCCTGATTGGCAGCGTTGTCAACAACTCGGACAGCTCCCTGACCCTGAGCGTCAAGGCTGGCAACGCCAGCGCCGTGAAGATTCCGGTCGACGCCTCGGGCACTGTGAAGCTTGAATCCAAGGAATTCGTCGTGGACGGGCTGAACGTGGCCCCCGGTGAGCACGCCGAAGCCACCCTGAGCACCGAGGGTGAAAGCGTGGAGACCAGCATTCCGGTTGTGGACGGCACCCTGAAGGAGTACCGCGAATTCGTTCCCGGCGGCTTCGAGCAGTCGACCACCGACCACCTGACCCCGAGCGAGCAGCCGGAGCACGGCGGCAGCCACTAGGCGGCAGGCCCGGACGACCAACCGAAGGACCGGCACACCACCCCAGCAAGGGCAGGTGCGCCGGTCCTTCGCTTTAATGCGTGCGGCACCCAGCGCGCATAGCTCACGGTTCGGG
>NZ_BAXF01000446.1:0-1746 GCF_001310435.1 Arthrobacter sp. JCM 19049
GCTCGGCGATCTCCTTGCCGCGATCGGCGTGGCGCATCGCGGTGACCAGCTGGCCCACCTGGATCAGGTGGCCTTCCTCGGTCAGCCGCTCCACGGCCTCGTCCAGTCCCGCCTGCACCGCCTCCACGGCCTCGTCCAGGCTCAGCCCTTGGCCAGGTGCTGTTCCGGCGCCCAGCGCACCTCACCGTAGATGACCCCGTCGGCGACCAGGTCCTCCACGAACTCGCTGGCCACCCGCTTGAGGGCGCCCTTGGTCTGCATCACCGCGATGGTGTGCTCAAAGGTTTCCAGGTAGCGCGGCAGCGACCCGGAGTCGGCGGACTCACGGAACCATTCGCCCAGTGATTCGGCGTCGTCCGCGGGCAGGGTGTGGCCCACCTCGGCTGCCAGTTCGATGATGGTCTGCGGGCGCAGCCCACCGTCCAGGTGGTCGTGCAGGGAGATTTTGGGCAGATCGCGGAAGTCGAATTCGGGATCATAGGCAAGATGAATCAGTCTTCAGTCACAGTGTCGAGCCTAGCCGCATTTGGGCCGGACAGATAGCCACCACGGCTGAAGAAAAGGACACATCTTGGGGGCGGTTATTGGTGCTGGGGGTTAATTCGCGTCCAGCTCACCGGGCGGGACGGTTTCACGGGCTTTTCCCTCCGCGCCGCCGCGCTCGGCCTGCAGCCGCCGCAGTCGCTTGCGGTGCACCGCCTCCAGGATCTTGTTCACGATCCGGTCGATGATGAACCCCAGCACCAGGCGATCGCCACCGAGAGCACCACGCCCAGCAGCTTGTTGTCAGACAGCCAGTTTCCGGCGACCGCGCCGATCCCCACCGAGTAGCCGCCCCAGGTGATGCACCCTATGACGTCGAAGAACGTGAAACGCTGGTAGGAGTAGCCGGTCGCCCCGGCGGTCAGGTTCACCGCCACGCGCCCCAGCGGGATGTAGCGGGCGGTGAAGATCAGCAGCGCACCGGAGGTTTCCAGTTTGCGGGCCGCGAAGTCCAGCACCTTCTTGGCCCGGCCCGAGCGCATCCACGCGAACTGCCGGTAGCCGATGCTGCGTCCAATCCGGAAGGTGATCTGGTCGCCGATGATGGCGCCGGCCACCCCGATCAAAAAATCAGCAGCAGGTTGGGGCTGCCGCTGCCGAAGCCGACCGCGGCCAGCGACACCAGGAAGGTTTCCGAGGGAACGACCGGGAACACGCCGTCGATCAGGCAGAAGGCAAACAGCAACGGCAAAACCCACCAGGCGCTGGCGGCCTGCATGATTGCCTCATTGACCATTTCCATGGGTGCGTACGTCGCTTCCTCGCTGCCCGGAGCCGTCCCCCCGGGCTTCTGCCTTCCATTGTCTCCCACCGGCCGGGCACGCACACCCCCGAAAGTGATGATCTGCGCCGGTCCGGTCTCCACCCGTGGGTTGAGGCCGTTGCGCCAGGAGAATCCCTGCCTGGCACAACGAACCGCGCCGGGCAGAAGTTCCGCCGCACCAGCGGATTGACCGGCACTGCGCACCTGCACCAGGCAAGGCCGTGGACCGATCCGGCGCGGCATACGCCACGGGCCGCCGGCTCCCACCGGTGGTGGAGGCAGGCGGCCCGTGGCCGTGCAGCGGCTGGGTTTCACCCCGCTAGCTGGCGGTGATGCGCTCGATGATCAGCCGGGTGTCGGCCCGGTCGGATTCGGCCCCGAGCACCAGGGAGCGTTCCACCAGCGCGGCGGCGCGCTCGATCTTTTGGGGGGTGTCGGTC
>NZ_BAXF01000447.1:0-1742 GCF_001310435.1 Arthrobacter sp. JCM 19049
CCTCGGAGACCACACCCTGCCCGGCGAACGCGGCGTCGCCGTGCACCAGGATCGGCAGCACTTCGCTGCGCGAGCCCAGGCGGTCCAGCTTGGCGCGCACGATGCCCTCCAGCACCGGGTCCACGGCCTCCAGGTGCGAGGGGTTCGCCGCCAGGTAGACCTTGGTCTCGTTGCCGGCATCCGAGGTGTAGGAGCTCGGTGCCAGGTGGTACTTCACGTCGCCCGAGCCCTGCACGGACCCCGGGGTGGCGGTGCCCTCGAACTCGCGGAAGACCTGTGCGTAGGTCTTGCCGGCGATGTTGGTCAGCACGTTCAGCCGGCCGCGGTGGGCCATGCCGATGCCCACCTCGCTCAGGTGCTCGTCGGCGGCGTCGGAGATGATCGCATCCAGCAGCGGAATCAGCGACTCGCCGCCTTCCAGGCTGAAGCGCTTCTGCCCGACGAACTTGGTCTGCAGGAAGGTCTCAAACGCCTCGGCGGCGTTGAGCTTGGACAGGATCCGCTTCTGCTCCTCGGCGCTGGGCTTGCTGTAGGGGCGCTCCAGCTTGGACTGGAACCAGTCGCGCTCCACCGGCTCCTGCAGGTGCATGTACTCGATGCCGGTGGTGCGGCAGTAGGCGTCGCGCAGCACCCCGAGGATGTCGCGCAGCAGCATCCGGTCCTTGCCGCCCAGCCCGCCGGTGACCCATTCGCGGTCCAGGTCCCACAGGGTCAGCCCGTAGGTCTTGATGTCCAGGTCCGGGTGCTTGCGCTGCACGTACTCCAGCGGGTTGATGTCCGCCATCAGGTGCCCGCGCACGCGGTAGGAGTGGATCAGCTGCTGGATCCGGGCGACCTTGTTCACCTGCAGGTCGATGTCGACCTGGTTGTCCACGGCCCAGCGCACCGGCTCGTACGGGATGCGCAGCTGCTCGAAGATCTCGTCGTAGAAGTCCTGCTCACCCAGCAGCAGCGACTCGACCAGCTTCAGGAATTCGCCAGAACCGGCGCCTGGATGACGCGGTGGTCGTAGGTCGAGGTCAGGGTGATGTGCTTGCCGATGCCCAGGGCGGCGACGGTCTTCTCCGCCGCGCCGCGGTACTCGGCCGGGTACTCCAGGCGCCGACGCCGATGATCGCGGCCTGGCCCTTGGACAGGCGCGGCACCGAGTGCACGGTGCCGATGCCGCCGGGGTTGGTCAGCGACACGGTGGTGCCGGCGTAGTCGTCCGCGGTGAGCTTGTTGCCCCGCGCGCGCTTGATCAGGTCCTCATAGGTGGCCCAGAACTCGTTGAAGCTCAGGGTTTCGGCGGCCTTGATGTTCGGCACGGCCAGCATGCGGGTGCCGTCGGGCTTGGGCATGTCGATGGCGATGCCGAAGTTCACGTGGGCCGGCTGCACGGCGGTGGGCTTCTTGTCCACCACGTCGTAGGTCACGTTCATCGACGGGAACTGCTTCAGCGCCCGCACCACGGCGAAGCCGATCAGGTGGGTGAAGGAGATCTTCCCGCCGCGGGTGCGCTTGAGGTGGTTGTTGATGACCACGCGGTTGTCGATCATCAGCTTCGCCGGCACGGCGCGCACGGTGGTGGCGGTCGGCACGGTGAGGCTGGCGTCCATGTTGTTGGCGATGGCTTCATCGGCCCGCGCAGCACGGTGCGCTTTTCCTCGCCATAGGACTGGTTCGAAGTCTGGGGTTTGGGGCTGCGCCGGGATCGGGGCGGTTTTCGGCGCGGCATTCTGCTTGCTCGGCTTCCGGCTTGG
>NZ_BAXF01000448.1:0-1742 GCF_001310435.1 Arthrobacter sp. JCM 19049
GGGCGGCAGCCCGGCGGCGTCGGACCAGGCCCAGCGCTGGTTGGCCTGAGCACGGCTGGGCGGTTAGGGCCGCATGCGACCGGCCTCAACCTTGCTGCGGTGGTAGTCCACGGTTCCGGTATGGCTTCATGCCTCCGGACAGGATCGCCTGAATATCGCCGCCGTCCCCACCCTGGACAGCAGCGGGGTACCGCAACGTCCCAGGGGGCGAATTTCTCCGGATGCCGATAACTATTGACCACTGGTTTTCCGTCAGGCGGAGTGCCTGCCTTCTGCGATGCGGAAAAATACTCCGCAGTGCCGCAGGGCGGGTGAAGGGGCGTCGTGGCGCCCGCGGTACGGGCGATGACCCTCCGGTCACCGCATGATCCGGGGGCTTCACGGGCCGGATGCCTCAAGGCAGTCCGCCGTTCGCCCTGTCCTTGACTGGTCGCCGGCGGGTTCACCGTGGAATTTCCCGGCCCCGCCCCAGATGTGCGCCGCGTTACGCAACCCCCTTGACAGTGACCCAGATCTCGCCATAAAGTTTCCATAAACCAAAACATAGTTTCCACATGTTGAAATTATGGAAAGACTTCAAGGAGGGAACGACGTGTCCTACACACTGAACTGCTCGATCTTGCTGACCGAACTGCCGATCCTGGAACGCGCAGCCGCCGCCAAGGCCGCGGGCTTCGACAGCGTGGAATTCTGGTGGCCGTTCGCCGAGGCCGTGCCCGGCGACAAGGACGTGGATAAGTTCGTCGCCTCCCTCAAGGACGCCGGCGTGCAGCTGGACGGACTGAACTTCTACGCCGGTGACATGCCCGGCGGCGACCGCGGGCTGGTGTCCTGGAAGGGCCGCTGCTCCGAGTTCAAGGCGAACGTGGAAGTGGTCGCCGCGATCGGCGAGGCCACCGGCTGCAAGGCCTTCAACGCGCTCTACGGCAACCGCCAGGAGGAATACACCCCGGCCGAGCAGGACGAGCTGGGCCTGAAGAACCTTCTCGCCGCCACCGAGGGCGTGGCCCGCATCGGCGGCACCGTGCTGATCGAGCCGGTTTCCGGCACCGCGGCCTACCCGTTGAAGACCGCCGCCGACGCGCTGGAGGTCATCAACAAGGTCAAGGCCGCCGGCAACCAGAACATCGCCCTGCTGGCCGACTTCTACCACCTGGCCGTGAACGGGGATGACGTCGCCGCGGTGATCGAGCAGCACGCCAAGGACTTCGGCCACATCCAGATCGCGGACAACCCGGGCCGTGGCGCACCGGGCACCGGCAACCTGCCGCTGTTCGACTGGATCGACCGTTCCCGCGAACTAGGCTACACCGGCAAGGTCGCCCTGGAGTACAAGCAGGAGCGCGAGACCGCGTTCAACTGGCTGGAAACCGCCAGCACCTCCGCCTAGCGCACCTCCCGCACGAGGCCGGCCCCGCCGGCACCGCCTTCGACAGCTTTGAAAGAACAGGACAAATGAGCAAGAACATCGCCTTCATCGGACTGGGCATCATGGGCCTGCCCATGGCCAAGAACCTGGTCAACGCCGGCTTCAAGGTCACCGGCTACAACCGCAGCGCCGCCAAGGCCGAGGAACTGGCCGCCGCCGGCGGCACCGCGGCAAAGACCATCGCCGAGGCGGTCAAGGACGCCGACGTGGTGATCACCATGGTGCCGGACTCCCCGGACGTGGAAGCCGTGGTCACCGGCGAGGACGGCGTCTTCGCCAACGCGAAGTCCGGCGCTGTGGATCGACAACTCCT
>NZ_BAXF01000449.1:0-1744 GCF_001310435.1 Arthrobacter sp. JCM 19049
GCGCCAACTGGCTGCACACCAGCAGGACCAGCACCAGGGCCGCCAGGCACAAGCCACCGGCCAGCGGCAGGGTGGTCCAGCTGCCGCGCATCAGGAACAGGGCCGGCACCGTGCTGCTGGGAATCCCGGTGAGGACCAGGAACCAGCCGGTAAAACGCTGGATGTCCACCTCGCCGGCCCGTTCCCGGCCCAGGGACAGGCGCCAGAAGAACAGGAACCAGGCCACCGCCCAGCAGAGCCAGATCACCGCAAACACCGGGTCGCTGCCCAGCAGGGACAACGCCTGATACAGCGCAATGGCCGCCACGAACAGGCAGTACCAGCCAAAGCCGTGCTCTTCGGCGCCGGTGACCAGGCTGTAGCCCACCCAGAGATAGGTGATGCCAAACAGGTAGCTGGGCCACGCGCCGGACACCAGCTGCGGGTCACCGCCGGCTTGGGCCAGGATGATGGTGGGCAGCACCACCTGGATGGTCCCCACCAGGAAATTTAGGGGAATAGTGGACCTCGCGCCAATAATCCCGGCCGCGGCCAGGCCGTTGACCAGCAAAATGACACCGACGAATACCAGTCCCACATGTTCCATATTCCACTCCTCGCCATGCATTGCCGGGGCAATTGGGCTCAACCGGGTCGCGGCAGCGAACCGGGAAGATTTTGGCCGCCAGAGCAGCGGTTGAACATATTGTAGCGCCCCCGGGGCTTGAACGTGACCGGCGGCACTGGCCCGGGGCCGTGGTGTGCGCCGCGCTCGATGCGTAGACTGTGGCCATGCGACTATGGTCCCTGCATCCAAGCCTGCTCGACGCCAAGGGACTGGTGGCCTGCTGGCGTGAAACGCTGCTGGCGCAAAAGGTCCTGGCCGGACAAACCAAGGGGTACACCGCGCACCCGCAGCTGGTGCGCTTCCGGGCCGTGGACCAGCCGCTGGCGGTCATCGGCCGTTACCTGCAGGGACTGTGGGATGAGGCCGCGAACCGTGGCTACCACTTCGACCCCTCGCGCATCCGCGAACCACACCCGGCGGCGGGGGAGCCGACCCTGGCACTGCCCAGCGGGCAGGCGGCCTTCGAACGACAGCACCTGCTGGGCAAGCTATTTATCCGCGACCCGCAGCGTGCCGAGCCGCTGCGCCGCCTTGGGGTCCAGCAGCTGCCGTTGCATCCGCTGTTTCACCTGGTTCCCGGATCCGTGGAACCCTGGGAGAAGGACACGGCCATCACGCGTAACGGATGATGCCGCGGCGCCGGGAAGTTGCTGAAATGGGGGAATGAGCCAAACTTCACCATTCCCCACCGGTGGGACCGACATTGAAATCCAGTTGCGTTGGAGCGACGAGGACAAGCTGGGCCACGTGAACAACGCCCGGATCGTGACGTTGATGGAGGAGGCCCGGGTCCGCTGCTGCGCCGTGATGGAATCGCCGAACGCTTCGGCAACGGGCTGGTGGTTGCCGCGCTGCAGATCAACTACCTCAAGCCGCTGTACTACCGGCCGTCCATGACGGTTCGCATGGGGGTGGACCGAATCGGCACCAAGTCCTTTGCCCTGCGGCACCTGGGTTACCAGGACGGCCAGGTCGCCTTTGACGGAACCACGGTGATGGTGGCCTTGGACACCGATGGCGTGTCCTCACGCCTGCCCGCCCCTGCCGAACGCCAATGGCTGCAGGACCAGATGCTCAGCGTCGGCAACGCATAGCGTCCGCGCCGCCGGTGCTTCCCCTTGCGGCGCCGGGGAAGGG
>NZ_BAXF01000450.1:0-1732 GCF_001310435.1 Arthrobacter sp. JCM 19049
CCGTGCGCCGGCACCTGCAGCAGTCCCCACAGCTGCTGGCCAGCGGCCCGGCGGCGGTGTTGTACGCCATCATCGACCAGGTGATCGACGAGTACTTCCCGGTGATCGACGGGCTGCAAAATGACATCGACGAGATCGATGAACAGCTTTTCCAGGGCAACCTGGACGTCTCGCGGCGCATTTACGAGCTGTCCCGCGAGGTGATCGACTTCCAGCGCGCCGTGGCCCCGCTGCCCGAGGTCCTGGAGCAGCTGCGCCGGCTGGTGCGGCGCACGGGCATGGATCGGGATGAGGCCAAGAGCCTGGACGCCAACCTGGTGGACGTCATCGACCACGCGATTCGCTGCGCCGAGCGGGTGGAGTCCTTCCGCGCCCTGCTCTCCAACGCCCTGTCCCTGTCGGCGACCCTGGCCTCACAGCGGGCGACCGAAACGGGTCTGGCCCAGAATGAGCAGATGAAGCGGATTTCTTCGTGGGCCGCCATCTTGTTCACCCCCAGCCTGATCGGTGCCATCTACGGCATGAACTTCCAGATCATGCCGGAGCTGGAATGGAGTTTCGGCTACCCCTACGCGCTGGGGCTCATGGTGGCCGCCGCGCTGGGACTGTATCTGGTGTTCAAGAAGAACAAATGGCTTTGAGCATCTTCCGCACGGTCCTCTGAGGGCACGGCGGGGCTCCGTGCGCGGCTGTGTAATCTGTACCTAAGAGGGAAGCCGCTCAACGACGACTGGTTCCGCCGGTTCCATCCAACGAAAGGACCTTGGCATCGTGTCCAAGCTACAGCGGGCAAAACGCACCATCCACGACATCAACAGCTGGCTGACCGATATGGACGGGGTGCTGGTCCATGAGGACCAGGCGATCCCCGGCGCCTCGGACCTCATCGACTACTGGCGCGCCAATGACATGCCGTTTTTGGTCCTGACCAACAACTCGATCTACACCCCGCGGGATCTGCGCGCCCGTCTGCTGTCCAGCGGACTGGACGTGCCCGAGGAAAACATCTGGACCTCGGCTCTGGCCACGGCGGAATTCCTCTCCCGCCAACGTCCCGGCGGAAGGGCCTTCGTGATCGGTGAAGCCGGGCTGACCACGGCCCTGCACGACGCCGGTTTCATCCTCACCGATGTGGCACCGGACTACGTGGTGCTGGGCGAGACCCGCACCTACTCCTTCGAAGCCATCACCAAGCCATCCGGCTGATCGAGCGGGAGCCAGCTTCATTGCCACCAACCCGGATGCCACCGGCCCCTCCCCCGAGGGCCTGCTGCCGGCGACCGGCGCCGTGGCCGCTTTAATCACCCGGGCCACCAACCGCGACCCGTACGTGGTGGGCAAGCCCAATCCCATGATGTTCCGCTCCGCCCTGAACCGGATAGACGCGCACTCGGAAACCACCGCCATGATCGGGGACCGGATGGACACCGATATCGTGGCCGGTATGGAAGCGGGGCTACTGACCATCCTGGTCCACACCGGAATCACCTCCAAGTCCGATGTGGCCTCCTTCCCGTTCCGGCCGGATCTAATGGCCGGTTCCGTGGCCGAGCTGCAGCAGCAGCTGAAGGAAGGACCACATCCGGAGGCCGCGGCCGATGTCCCGCCCGTCGTGTCCGGGACGGACGCCGTACAGGATGAGGACCTTCCCCAAGCCAAGTAGCACCTCACTGCCCCGAAGCGGGGCCGGGCAACGAGCACCCACCTGAGTCCCCGCTCCCCGGTGTGGGTG
>NZ_BAXF01000451.1:0-1731 GCF_001310435.1 Arthrobacter sp. JCM 19049
TCGCCCAGGACACGCTCGCCCAGGTGCTGGGCACCAAGGTGCCCTTCGCCCGCCCGCTGCCCGGCCAGGACCTGCCCACCGGCCAGATCCCCAAACTGTGAACGCCGTGTCCTGCCCGATCGGACTCTCCCGCACCCCCGGCCAGCCCCGCCTGGGCCAGCTGGTGGTGGCGCGCGCCTGGAAATACGACGGCACCCCGCACTGGGTGGTGCCCGGCTACCTGCTGGGCTCGGACGAGTACGGCTACTGGATTTTCCAGTCCGAAGGCTCCCTGGTCTCCCGGCCCGGACGCGCCCACCTGGCCGCCTGCGACGCCCTGTGCCTGATCCCGCACACCGGTTCCTGGGTCGGCACCTTCTACGACAACCCGGGCGAAGACGTGGACGTCTACCTGGACATCTCCACCCGCATCGGCTGGCAGACGCTGCCCACCGGGGGCTGGGAAGTGAACTCGATCGACATGGACCTGGATGTGATCCGCTCCAACTCCCGCGGCCTGTTCCTGGATGACGAGGACGAGTTCGAGGAACACGCGCGCACCATGGGCTACCCCGGGCCGCTCATCGAACAGATGCGCAACAGCGCCGCGGAGCTGATGACCGCGGTCCGCGCCGACCAACCGCCCTTCAACCGGCAGTACCGCGCGACCTGGCTGGAGAGGGCCACCGAGCTGCGCGCACCGAATCCGAACCTGAGCGAAACCAAGGACCACTGACTATGGCAATCATCCGCACCTACCATCTGGACGAGAAGAACCAGCTGCACTTCCGGGAAGCCTGGTACCAGCAGTTCGAAAACGAGGACCTGGGACAGTTCGTCATCAACCACGGGGCGGTCGGCCACCAGTCCAAGACCAGTTCAGTGCAGGATGTGGACATGGAACGGGCCGATGAACTGTTCGCCGGCTTCCTGGAGCAGTGCCAGGCCGACGGCTATGCCCCGATCCCGGAGCAGGAGCAGTCCTGGGTGATCGTGCAGTACGCACTGAAGAGCGCGTCCGGCACCGAACGCGACCGCTACCTGGAACACAAGGCCACCGACGCGCTGACCTCCCACCTGGCCTGGCGTGGGCTGGGCACCGTGGAATCCAGCGACTTTGCCCCGCACAAGCTGAACATCCGGATCCTGACCCCGGCCCCGAAAAAGGCCGTGGCCGCCGTGAAGGTGTGCATCCGCGAGGCCAAACTCGACTTCACCAAGATGACGATCGCCACCGCCGGCTACGACGGGCTGCAGGCCGCCAAGACGGTCCACCCGCTGCCGCCCAAGCCGTTCTCGCTGACCTAGCCCGCCTACCGACACCGCCGGAAGTATCACCTGGCGCGAAACACCCCCCGAAGAGGAGACATGGAGCAAAGCAAGAGCGGGCACGACGCCACCGGGCGGCGCACTTCCCGCATGGGCGAGAGCCGGGCACCGATGCACCTGGTGTTCCAGGCCAGCATCGGCGTGATCCTGGGACTCGGATTGGTGCAGGTCATCGCCCTGCCGCCGGCGGAACTGGCGTTGACCGGCGTGATCATCAGCATCGTGGCCTGGGCCGTGGAGCACGGCGTGCAGTGGTCCACCGCCAACTTGCGCACCACCGCACGGATCATGCTGGTGCTCAAGCTCGTCTCGCTGATCGGCTTCACCATCTGCGTCAGCGCGCTGATGAGCCTGCTCGGCTAATGGCACCACGGACCGCACGGGACGCAATCATGGACCGCCCACCGGCCGCGAGCCCGCGCC
>NZ_BAXF01000452.1:0-1720 GCF_001310435.1 Arthrobacter sp. JCM 19049
CTGGTGCACTGAAAAGGTGATCCTTCGAACTGGGTAGATGAAGCTTAGACACCTCTATTTTCCCAGTTCAGATCACCTTTTCCTCGTTAATGACAGCTCATGACCCCGTAAGTGATGAAACCACCGGGTTAGGCGCTCAGCGCCTGCTTGGGAAGGCCGGTGGCCATCGGTGTTCCGGCAGCTAGTACTACAGTCGCGTTGGTTGGGACCAGAGGAGCGATACCATCAGTCGCCTGATTCCGGTCAGCATCGCGGTCACCCAGTTGCCGACCTTCGTCGAGTTCAACTTGGTCGAACTCGAACGGAAGGCCCCAGTGACTGCGACTCTGGGTCAGCTACCCGCGTGCGAAACGGGTTACCCATCGATGCTCTGCGGCAGAACCAGCGGGTTATCGTCACGCAAAGCCTCCGGCAGCAGCGCCGTCGGGAAGTTCTGGAACGCGACCGGGCGCAGGAAGCGGGCGATGGATGCGGTGCCGACTGCGGTCATGGTCGACGCGGTGGTCGCCGGGTACGGACCACCGTGCTGCTGCGCGTAGGTGACCGAGACCCCAGTGGGCCATTGGTTCCACAGTATGCGGCCGGCCCGATCGGCCAACGCAGGCACGAGCGTGCGCGCCAAATCCAGGTCAGTATCGACTTCGTCGGCGACGATCGTCGCCGTCAGCTGGCCGTCGAGCGCCCGGGCGACGTGCTCGAGATCTACGGTGTCGGTGTACGTGACGATCAGACCGACCGGACCGAAGACTTCGGTAACCAGCGCCTCAGGCTCGGCCAGAACGGCATCCACGGTCGTGAGCAGCAGCGTCGCCTCGGGTTCCACCGAGCGACTCGCCTTGCCTTCGCGCAGCACCGAGACCGCGTTATTGCCGGCCAGCGCGTCCAGGCTCGCGACGAAGCCTGCGAGATCCGATCATTGAGCAGAGGCGCCGGGCCAGGTGCGGCGGCCGACCGCAGCGCATTCACTACCCCGACTCGGCCGGCACAAACAGCACACCCGGCTTCGTGCACAACTGACCCTGCTGCCGGTGATCGACGCGAGGTAGCCCTCGGCAATTTCGGTCGCACGGTTTGCCGCAGCGGCGGGTGCGACGAACGCAGGGTTGACGCTGCCCAGCTCGCCATAGAACGGGATCGGCTCGGGTCGGCGTCGCGATGTCGAACAAAGCGCGCCCACCCGAAATCGATCCGGTAAACGAGGCCGCTTTGATCGCCGGGTGCTTGAGTGCCTCCACGCCGTTCTGCGTGCCATGGATGACGCGTAGCAGGTCGGCGGGCGCTCCCGCCTGGACGACGGCCTCCTCGATAACCGCAGCCATGGTATCCGACAGGCGCGGATGGCCCGAGTGGGCCTTCACGAGCACTGCATTGCCGGCCGCAAGGCTGCTGCCGTGTCGCCTCCGGCACCGAGAACGCAAAGGGGAAGTTGCTGGCAGCGAAGTTCAGCACCGGGCCAATGGGAATCAACATGCGGCGCAGGTCGGGTCGCGGTGCACCCATCGGCCACGTGGCGTCGGGGCGATCGATGCGGGCGTCGACGAATGCACCACGCTCGGCCTCGTCGGCGAAGATGCGCAACTGGAAGGTGGTGCGCTTCAGCTCGCCCTGCAGGCGCGGCTGTGGCAGCGAAGTCTCATCCTGGGCAATGGCGATGAGGTCGGGGCCCGCCGCGTCGAGGGCATCGGCGATGGCACGCATGACGCGGGCACGCTCGGCGTAG
>NZ_BAXF01000453.1:0-1722 GCF_001310435.1 Arthrobacter sp. JCM 19049
CCGCCGCGCAGGCCGATGAGCCCCCGGCCGCCGAACTGCAGCCGGTCATGGTGGTCATGGACTACTCCAGCTCCATGCTGGCCAAGGACGCGGACGGGAAGGGCACCACCCGCATCGACGCCGCGAAGAAGGCCACCAAGCACCTGATCAACAACGCACCCCAGGACGCGTCGATGGGCCTGGTCGTCTACGGCTCCAAGACCCCGAAGAAGTGCGATGACATCACCACCGTGCAGAAACCGGGCCCGGTGGACAAGAAGGAGCTGGCCGGCAAGCTGGACGGGCTGAAGGCCGTGGGCGAAACCCCGATCGGGCCTCGCTGCTGCATGCGGCCAAGGAGCTGCAGCAGGTCAAGGGCCCCAAGTCGATCATCCTGGTCTCCGACGGCGAGGAGAACTGCTTCGAGCCCCCGGCCTGTGACGCGGCGAAGGACCTGGCCGGGCAGGGCATCGACCTGACCGTGCACACCATCGGCTTCAAGGTGAACTCCAAGGCCCGGCCGAACTGGAATGCATCGCCAAGACCACCGGCGCAGCTACGTCACCGCCCAGGACGCCGACTCGCTGCAGCAGGAGCTGACGGTGCGCACCCTGCGCGCCTTCGCCGGCTACACCCCGGCCGCGCCCCGATTCAGGCGCCACCCAGATGCATGAGGCCCCCACCATGGTTCCCGGCCAGTACCTGGACACCCTGGAGCGCGGGGAAACCGAGAGCTGGGTCAGCAAGGACGGCACCACCAAGTACTACAAGATCGGTCCGCTCAAGCCCGGCGAGCGCGCCCACTTCTCCGCCACCATGATCCCGGACCAGACCTACGACCACGCCACCGTGGCCTCCGGCCGGGTGCGGGTGCAGCTGGTCAACGGGCAGGGGCGCGAGTGCACCTCCGCGCAGAGCGCCAACTCCAACACCAGTGAGCTCGGCCGCCCGATGAGCGGCTACGTCAACAGCCCCGAGTACCGCCAGGACGCCTCCACCGGCTGCTTCGCCGACGGCACCGGCGAACTGTTCGCAAGGTGGCCCGCGACGGGGAACTGCAAAAGGACGCCCCCATGGACGTGGAGCTGCTCTACGTGCTGGAACCGGCCGTGGACGCCACGCTGCTGGGCGCCGAGGCGCGCCAGGCCGATGAACCCAGCTCCGTCACCGTGACCGGGCAGGCGGACCCGGTGCTGGGCGGCTCCAGCTTCAACGACGCGCTGCCCATCGAGTCCGGGAAGATCTATGCCGACTCCGCACTGACCAGCGAGGGACGCTACTACAAGGTGCACGTGGGCAACGGGCAGAAGCTGAACCTGCGCGCCACCAGCGGGAACAACACCGAAGCGGGCACCAACAAGGTGGGCGTGGCGGTGTACTCGGCGGTGCGCGAGCAGGTGCAGATGGTGGGGGAAAATTCCCTGTACCGCTCCAAGACGAACTCCACGGCGACCTTGAACATGCGCACCGCGGTCGACCAGTCCAACCGTTCCGGTTCGATCGGCAAGGACGCTACCTGGGCGGGGACTACTACGTGGTGGTGTATTCCGACACCTGGCAGCAGAAGTCCAATGCGGTGCCCTTCGACTACGAGCTGGCCGTAGAGGTCACCGGCACCGAGCAGCCCTTCCCGGGCGCCGCGCCGATCTTCGAGGGCGAACCGGCCGGCGAACCGGACACCGACCAGGATGCCGGGCAGGCTTCAGCCGAACCGGCCCCCGCCGAACAGCAGCAGGATCAGCC
>NZ_BAXF01000454.1:0-1716 GCF_001310435.1 Arthrobacter sp. JCM 19049
CGCGCGGGGTGCTGGTGCTGTCGGTTGGCCTGCGGCTGTGGCGTTCGGACCGGTGGCCCGCACCCAGCTGACCTGGCTGGCTGATTGCCGCGCTGCCGATGCTGCTGCGCTTTGGACGCTATTCCCTGCTCGCGGCAATGGTGCTGCTGGCCGTGGCCTTAATGTGGACCCCGGCCGGGATCAGGTACTTCCGCGCCCTCTCCCCCCGAGCATGACGGCGCTAAGCATCCGCCCGTCATTCCCCGCTTAAACCTCCCGTCCCCGCACAGCCTGACGCTGCGCGGGACGGGTGTGTGATTCGGGCGCTGCCCACCGTGGCCGGTTACAGCTTGGCGAAGGCCTGCTCCAGGTCGTTGATCAAGTCCTCGGCGTCCTCGATGCCCACCGACAGGCGGACCAGGTTCTCCGGGACCTCCAGCTCGGTGCCCTTCACCGAGGCGTGGGTCATCTCCGAGGGGTAGTTCATCAGCGACTCGATCCCGCCCAGGGATTCGGCCAGCTGGAACAGCCGGGTGCTCTCGGCCACCGTGCGGGCGGCCTGAGCGCCCCCGGCGAACTGCACCGAGACCATGCCGCCGAAGTCGCGCATCTGCTTCTTGGCAATGTCATGTCCCGGATGGTCCTCGAAGCCCGGGTAGAGCACGCGCTCGACTTCCCTGCGTCCGCGCAGCCAGGCCGCAACCTGGGCGGCGTTCTCCGAGTGCGCGCGCATGCGCACGCCCAGGGTCTTCAACCGCGGGTGGTCAGGTAGCGTCCAGCGGCCCGGAAACCGCGCCCACGGCGAACTGGATGAACCCGATCTTCTCGGCCAGTTCATCGTCGTTTACAATCACCGCACCGCCAACCACATCCGAGTGCCCGCCGATGTACTTGGTGGTCGAGTGCACCACGATGTCCGCGCCCAGCGCCAACGGCTGCTGCAGGAATGGGCTGGCGAAGGTGTTGTCCACCACCAGCAGTGCGCCGTGGGCGTGGGTGACCTCGGCGACCGCCTGAATGTCCACGATCTTCATCATCGGGTTCGATGGTGTTTCCAGCCACACCATCTTGGCCTGGTGCTGGTCAATGGCGGCCGCCAGGGCCTGGGGGTCGCTCATGTCCAGGGCGGTGTTGGACACGCCCCAGGGGCCCAGCACCCGGTCGATCAGCCGGTAGGAGCCGCCGTACGCGTCGTTGCCCAGCACAATGTGGTCCCCCGGGCGCAGCAGCGCACGAATCAGGGAATCCTCGCCGGCCAGCCCGGAGCTGAACGAAAACGCGTGCCGGCCTCCCTCGGCGGCGGCCAGCTGCTCCTGCAGGGCGTCGCGGGTGGGGTTGGTGCCGCGCCCGTAGTCGTAGCCGCCGCGCAGCTTGCCGATGGCCTCGGGGGCGTAGGTGGTGGAGAAGTGGATCGGCGGGACCACTGCACCGGTGCGCGGCTCAAACTCTTGGCCGGCGTGGACAAAGCGGGTGTTGAAACCCTGGGCATTCTGGCTCATCGATACCATCCTTTGCGTCGGGAAGTTTAGTTGATCAGGTGGTCAAGCAGTTCGTCATGGGTCAGCGGACACAACACCTCGCCGTCGCGGGTGACCAGCACCGCGCGGTGCTGCTGCAGCAGCGCCTGGGCATGCTCCAGGCTCTGCCCGGCGCCCAGCAGGGGCAGAGCCTCGGTCTGCAGGTCCCCTACCGGGTGCGTGCCGGGGTTCCGGCCAACAGGGCTTCGGCCACCAGTTC
>NZ_BAXF01000455.1:0-1711 GCF_001310435.1 Arthrobacter sp. JCM 19049
GCATTGACGGATGTCCCCGCGTTCACCGCCGGTGCAGGTCACCACCATCACCTCGGCGCCGGCGTCGACATAGGCGGCCATGGTGGCCGCGCCCTTGGAGGACTCGTCATCGGGGTGGGCATGGACTGCCAGCAGCCGCAGTCCCTGGGACGGGGCCATCTTCTTCACGTCGTGACTCTCCACTAAGCTCTTTCCTTTTGCGTTCTCTGGTGCCTCGGGCCGGGGCAAAGCCCGGCGCGGCACCCCGTCATGACAACTCTCACCGGCCGCGGAATATTCCTTCCGCGCGTTGGCCAGTAGACTGGAGACTGGTCCCATTCGGATTGTTGAGAGAGTACCAAGAGGCGCTGCATGTCTGATCCCAGCTTAATGGGTCGTTACCACACACCCAAGAAACGACTGCCGCCCAAGACCCGCAATTGGCTGATTGCCGGGGCCCTGGGCGTGGGCGTGGTGGGTGCGGCATACGCCGGGATCAACAACTTCACCCCGATCTCCTCCCAGGACGTGGGCTTTGAGATCATCTCACCCACCCAGGCCGTGGCCACCGTGGAGGTCTCCTACGACTCGAAGAACCGGGTGCAGTGCGAAGTGCGGGCGATGAACGACAGCTACGCGGTGGTCGGGTTCAAGACGGTGGTCCTGGAGGCCGAGGAGAACCCGCGCCACGTGCAGCTGAAGCTCGACGTCCCGCTGCGTACGGACAACCTGGCCACCACCGCCGGCATCGAGGACTGCTACAAGGTGCCCAAGGACTTCTAGCGCCGCCCGGGCCCCGGTTCCAGGGGGTTTTAGGGGCGGTAACATTTCCTGAAAGTTTCTTGCACGGCAGTCGATCTATTGGGTTTATTGCCCGATCACGACTATCATCGATGAAAGTACGATTCGCCCCGCAACGGCCCAGGGAGTGGACCACGCTGGTTCGCTCCATTGCGTCTGCGGGGTCTTTTGCTTGTGGCGCCCCTGGCGTCGAGCCGGCAGAAACGTAACAACACAGACTTCGCCCGGCGTCCTTCCGTGCATGCGGTGGACGCCGTCGGTGTTCTACCCTACCGGGTGGAGCGCCGGCAGGGCGAAGTCTTTCACTGATCATGAGGGAGTACAACGTGAGCACCAACAGTAGCGAACCTGTCGTGTGGCTGACTCAGGAAGCCTACGACCGCCTGAAAGAGGAACTGGATTACCTCTCCGGCCCGGGGCGTGCTGAGATCGTCGCCCGCATCGAGCAGGCCCGGTCCGAGGGCGATTTGAAGGAAAACGGCGGATACCACGCCGCCCGCGAGGAGCAGGGCAAGGCCGAGGCCCGCATCGTGTACCTGACCGACCTGCTGCGTCGCGCCCACGTCGGGGAGCCTCCGGCCGATGACGGCGTGGTTGAGCCGGGCATGCTGGTGGTCGCCAAGATCGCCGGCGATGAGACCACCTTCCTGTTCGGCAGCCGCGAGGTCGCTGGCGACAGCGAACTGGAAGTTTACTCGGAGCAGTCCCCCATCGGGCAGGCCATCCATGGTGCCAAGGTGGGCGACAAGCTCAGCTACCTGGCCCCCAACGGCCGTGACATCGCCGTGGAGATTGTCTCCGCCAAGCCCTTCTAGCCACGCAAGGGCAGCGAGGCCCAGGACCACGGTCCCGGCCCCGCCCCGCGAAAAACTAGCCGCACCCCCGGTGCCCGCGCTTCTACGCGGGCACCGGGGGTGCGGTCTTTGAGCCG
>NZ_BAXF01000456.1:0-1710 GCF_001310435.1 Arthrobacter sp. JCM 19049
CTCGGCGCGCAGTTCCGGGGAGAGCCGACGCCGCTCGGCGCGAATCGCCCGGCGCCAGCTGGGCTTGTCCTGCGGCACGGGCGGATGATGCTCCAAACGATGCGAAGGGTGCTGGCTCATGCAAGCTACTGTACCTTTTGTCCGCATCCCGCCCAGCTGCCGGGGTGGCGATTCGCCCTGGCTCCACAGCGTCATATCGGTGGCCCTTCGATGTGTCAGGCGCGGCGCAGGGCCAGCGGCGGCATACGATACTCATATGTTTTCCTCCTGGCTGCCGCGTCCGGCACTGGACGTGCTTGAGTCCGACCGGTTGCTGCTGCGCGGGCTGACCCGGAAGGACTACGAGGCGTGGATGCACCTGCGCTGGGTCAACAGCCAGTGGCTGCAACCATGGGATCCCACCGACCCCGCCGGACGCACCCCCACCACCACCTTTCAACAGATGGTCCGCTCCCAACGCCAGTCGGCGCTGGAAGGGACCGGCTACTGCTGGGTGGTCACCCTGAAGGACCCGCACGCGGCCAACCCGCCGCTGATTGGGCAGGTGTCCCTGTCCGGGATCCAACTGGGGGCCGCGCGCAGCGCCTCGATTGGCTACTGGATTGATCACGGGCACGCCGGGTTCGGCTACATCCCCGAGGCGGTGGCCTGGTGGGGGACTACAGCTACGCAAAGCTGGGGCTGCACCGGCTGGAAATCAACATCCGCCCCGAAAACGCGGCCAGCCTGCGGGTGGTGGAAAAGCTGCGGTTCCGGGACGAAGGGGTGCGCGAACGCTTCCTGCACATCAACGGGCAGTGGCGGGATCACCGCACCTTCGCGCTGAACCGAGAGGACTTCAGCGGGACACTATTAGAACGTATCAACGAATCCCGGCCCGAACCGCGGCCCTGAGTCGTGGTTTGCGCGCTGATGTGAGGCAACTGGGCAGAAAACTTGTAGACACACCGCGACATTTGACCAGCGCCGCGTGATCGGTTGCATAGGGTTAAATCGAGAATCCCTGACCTGGATTCAATGTTGACCGACCGGAATCGGTGATGGAGGAATCAATGGCTGCCACGTCGCAGAGCGCACCGCAGAAAAAAGTTTCAGCTGCCCAGCCAAAACTTCGCCTGCGCTATGGACGGTTGAGCGTGGCCCTCGCCGGCTTGCTGGCCCTGGTGGCGACACTGGTCACCGCGGTGCTGGCCCCGTTCACCTCGATCGGTTTCGGCCTGGTGTTCTTCCTCTTCGCCCTGGGAGTGGCCAGCTTCGCCACCCTGCGCACCATGGCCGTGCGTGACCGCAACCGCAAGCTGTTGCAGCGCATGGAAGCGGTACGTGAGCAGGCCCTGCACACCCCGGCCTTCGAGGACTCCAGCAACCAGGTCATCGCCAAGTCCGCGAAGGATGAGAAGGTTTTTGACGCCCGACCGGATTCCGGCCGTCGGGCTCCCTCGATTACCGCAGAGGAACTGCGTGCCGAGGCCCTGCGCGTGGCCCGCGGCGACGGTGGCGTGAAACAGCCGGCCACCTGGGAACCGACCGAGGTGCCCAAGCCGAAGTACGTTGCCGTGCGCGAAGCCACCGAAGCCACCCGTCAGCAGGTCGCCGAGCAGGTTCGTCCCGAGCCGCTGCCGAAGGCCGAACCGCTGCGCCCCAGCGCGAAGATCAGCCTGAAGGCCTCCGAGGAGGCCCGCGAGATCGCCAAGCAGGTTTCCGCGGCAG
>NZ_BAXF01000457.1:0-1707 GCF_001310435.1 Arthrobacter sp. JCM 19049
TGCACGCCACCGAGCAGGTGGCCGCCTGGGCCGCCCTGGATCCCGGCCAGGACCTGGGATGGAAGCGGCCGGTGATCCCCGAGCACCGGATCATCGGGATCACCGGGGACGCCCAGCACCAGCTGCGCCAGCGGGTGCACGCCGCGGTGCCCCGGATGCTGCCGCACACCGATCAAGGGGTCATCGAGTCCCGGCTGGAATTGGAGCTGGGGGTGATCTCCCGGCTGGGGTTCGCCGGCTACTTCCTGACCGTCGCCGAGACCGTGCGGCTGATCACCGACATGGGGGTGCGGGTCTCGGCCCGCGGCTCCGGGGCCTCCTCGCTGGTGAACTTCCTGCTGGGCATCAGCCACGTCAACCCGCTGCAGCACGACCTGGTCTTTGAACGCTTCCTCTCCGATACCCGCACCACCCTGCCCGATATCGACATCGACGTGGAATCCGCGCGCCGCCACGAGATCTACCACAAGATCTTTGACACCTTCGGCGCCGAACGGGTGAGCCTGATGAGCATGCAAAACGCCTACCGCGCCCGCGGTGCGGTGCGTGATGCCGGGGCGGCGCTGGGCATCGAGCAGGAGCAGGTCGATGAGATCGCCAAGCAGCTGTGGCGCTTTTCCGCCTCCTCCTTCCGCGAGGCGCTGGCCGAGAAACCCGAACTGGCGGCCCTGGCCGGGCGAATCAGCGGCAACCGGCAGCTGGACCAGCTGGTGGACGTCACCGAACGGCTGGACAGGCTGCCACGGCACATTTCCATGCACCGTGCGGGGTGATCCTCTCCGATGCCACGCTGCTGGAACGCACCGCCGTGCAGCCCTCGGGCATCGGGCTGCCGATGAGCCAGTTCGACAAGCACGACATGGATTTGATGGGGCTGATCAAGCTCGACGTGCTCGGGGTGCGCATGCAGTCGGCGATCGCCTACACCCTGGAGGAGATCAAGCGCTTGCACCCCAACCGGCAGGCCGTGGCCCGCGCCGGCGGGCACCGGAACGAGGAGTACATCCAGCAGGACGGGCACATCGACTTCACCAAGGTGCCCCTGGATGATGAGATCACCTTCGAACTGATCCGCTCCACCCACACCCTGGGCTGCTTCCAGATCGAATCCCCGGGCCAGCGCGAACTGATCGGCAAGCTGGCCCCGCGCGAATTCAACGACCTGATCATCGACATCTCGCTCTTCCGGCCCGGCCGATGCAGTCGAACATGGTCAAGCCCTACCTGGAGCACCGCCACGGCTTCGCCCCGGCCCAGTACCTGCACCCGGACCTGGTGCCGGCGCTGGCCGAAACCCACGGGGTGACCGTCTTCCACGAACAGGTGCTGCGCATCCTGAACGTGATGACCGGCTGCGACCTGGGGATGGCCGACGTCTACCGCCGCCACCTGGGCAACCCGCAGCGCGAACCGGAGGTCGAACGCTTCTTCCGCACCGCGGCCACCCAGCGCGGCTACGGCCAGCAGACCATCGACGAGGTGTGGGCGGTGCTGGCCGGGTTCGGCTCCTTCGGCTTCTGCAAGGCGCACGGGGCCGCGTTCGCGGTGCCCACCTACATTCGGCCTGGCTGAAGGCGCATCACCGAGGCGTTCCTGGCCGGCATCTGGGAACACGACCCGGGCATGTACCCCAAGCGGCTGCTGGTCTCCGAGGCCCGGCGGATGAACATCCCGATCCTGCCGCTGGACGTGAACCGCTCCACCGGG
>NZ_BAXF01000458.1:0-1703 GCF_001310435.1 Arthrobacter sp. JCM 19049
CCGTCCCCGCCGCCGGCGGCCTAGCGCGCAATGCCCTGCGCCGCCTCCCACCGGGGCCAGTGCCGGTGGTGCTGAAAGAAGCCGCGATAAAACGTCACCTGATTGCCCCCGCACCGGCGAATGTGACTAGCATCAAGCACTAAGTGCTGCGCCAGGCCGGTACCCCGGCAGCGCCCAGCCACCGACGTCGCGAAAGACTGGGAGCCCATGAGTATTGACTACAAGATCGCCGACATTACCCGCCATGAGGAAGGCCGCCACCAGATCCGGTTGGCCGAACAGGAAATGCCCGGCCTGATGTCCCTGCGCGCCGAGTTCGGTGACGCCAAGCCGCTGGCCGGGGCACGCATTGCCGGCTCCCTGCACATGACCGTGCAGACCGCGGTGCTGATTGAAACCCTGGTGGCCCTGGGCGCCGAGGTGCGCTGGGCCAGCTGCAACATCTTCTCCACCCAGGATGAGGCCGCCGCCGCGGTGGTGGTCGGCACCGGCACGGCCGAACAGCCGGCCGGGGTGCCGGTATTCGCCTGGAAGAACGAATCCCTTGAGGACTACTGGTGGACCGCCGAGAAGATCCTCACCTGGCCGGGGCCGAACAGGATCCGAGCCTGGGGGCGAACATGATCCTGGATGACGGCGGGGACGCGACCCTGCTGCTGCACCTGGGCGTGCAGTACGAGGCGGCCGGCGCGGTGCCCGGCCCGGACGCGGCGGAAAACCACGAGCACGGGATCATCCTCTCGGTGCTGCGCGAATCCCTGGCCCGCGACGCACAGAAGTTCACCCGCATCGCCGGGCAGATCCAGGGCGTCTCGGAGGAAACCACCACCGGCGTGCTGCGCCTGCACCAGCTGGCCGAACGCGGCGAACTGCTCTTCCCGGCGATCAACGTGAACGATGCGGTCACCAAATCCAAGTTCGACAACAAGTACGGGATCCGCCATTCGCTGCCCGACGGAATCATGCGCGCCACCGATGTGCTGATCGGCGGGAAGGTCGCCGTCGTGTGCGGCTACGGGGATGTGGGCAAGGGGGCCGCGGAGGCGCTGCGCGGGCAGGGTGCGCGGGTGATCATCACCGAAATCGACCCCATCTGCGCCCTGCAGGCCGCCATGGACGGTTACCAGGTCGCCCGCCTGGAATCCGTGGTCGGCCAGGGGGACATCTTCATCACCACCACCGGCGGCAAGGACATCATCCGGGTCGAGCACATGCTGGCGATGAAGGACAAGGCCATCGTGGGCAACGTCGGGCACTTCGACAACGAGATCCAGATGGCCGAGCTGGCCGCCGTGCCCGGCGTGCAGAAGATCGAAATCAAGCCGCAGGTGCACGAATGGGTGCTGGAGCCCGGCACCGGGCAGGAACGCTCGATCATCGTGCTCTCCGAAGGCCGGCTGCTGAACCTGGGCAACGCCACCGGCCACCCCTCCTTCGTGATGTCCAATTCATTCACCAACCAGGTCATGGCCCAAATCGAGTTGTTCACCAAGGCCGGTACCGGGCACTACGACAAACAGGTCTATGTGCTGCCCAAGGCACTGGATGAGAAGGTGGCGCGCCTGCACCTGGACGCCCTGGGCGTGGAGCTGACCGCCCTGAGCCCGGAACAGGCCGAGTACCTCGGCGTACCGGTGGAAGGACCCTACAAGTCCGACGCCTACCGCTACTAAAGGCGCCCGACGGCCGGGCCGGTCCTTGGC
>NZ_BAXF01000459.1:0-1702 GCF_001310435.1 Arthrobacter sp. JCM 19049
CCAGGCAGCGGGCGATCTGGAGCTGGAGCCCGAACAACGGGATCTGGATGCGAACATCATCGCGCTGGGCTCCGGGGAGCAGATCGGCGAACACCGGGGCCCGGACCTGGACGTGCTGATCCACGTGTTTTCCGGCTCCGGGGTGCTGCACACCGAAACCGGCAGCGTGCCGCTGGCGGTGGGCGACGTGCTCTACCTGCCGGCCCGGTCGCGGCGCCGCTTCGTGGCCGCGGATGCGGGACTACGCTACTTCTCGGTGCACAAGCGCAAGAAGACCCTGGGCCTGATGCCCACCCTGCGCCCTTCGATGTAGCGGCGCCCCCTGGCCGGCGGAGCGGGCTACTGGCCCGGATCCCACTGCCCGGTCTGCAAAAAGTGCTCCAGCACCGCGGTGTGGTGTCCGGGCTGCAGGTCATTGGCCTGCAGCCACGCGTCATCGTAGTAGGTGTTCTGGTAGCGCTCGCCCCTGTCGCAGATCAGCGTCACCACGCTGCCCTGCTCGCCGTTGCGCAGCTCCGGGCGATCACCTCGAAGGCGGCGTACAGGTTCGTGCCGGTGGAGGCCCCGGCCCAGTGCCGGGTCTTGGCCCGCAACAGGCGCATGGCGGCGATGGACCCGGCGTCGGGAACCTGCAGCATCTGGTCGATCACCCCGGGCACGAAGGACGGTTCGACCACCGGACGCCCGATGCCTCGATGCGTGAGCCAATGCCGGTGGCGTAGTTCATGTCCCGGCGCCGCCAGCCCTCATAGAAGGCCGAGTTCTCCGGGTCGGCGACGGCGACCTTCGTCGCGTGGCGCCGATAGCGCACGTAACGCCCGAAGGTGGCGCTGGTGCCGCCGGTGCCGGCGCTGATCACGATCCAGGAGGGAATCGGGTGGCGTTCGGCGGACATCTGGGAGAACACCGATTCGGCGATGTTGTTGTTGCCCCGCCAGTCGGTGGCCCGTTCGGCGTAGGAGAACTGGTCCAGGTAGTACCGTTGCTCTCCGCGGCCAGCTCACGGGCCGACTGGTAGACGGCCGCCGGCCCATCCACGAAGTGGCAGTGCCCGCCGTAGAACTCAATCAGCTCCACCTTCTCACTGCTGGTTCCGTGCGGCACCACGGCTATGAACGGCAGCCCGAGCATGCGGGCGAAGTAGGCCTCGGAGACCGCGGTGGACCCGCTGGAGGCCTCCACCAGGGTGGTGTCCTTCCCGATGTGGCCGTTGACCAAGCCGTAGAGGATCAGCGAACGCGCCAGGCGGTGCTTCAGCGAACCCGTGGGGTGCACCGACTCGTCCTTCAGGTACAGGTCGATGCCCCACTGGGCGGGCAGCGGGAAGACGTGCAGGTGGGTGTCGGCGCTGCGGTTGGCGTCGGCGTCAAGCAGCGCAATGGCTTCGCGGACCCAGTGGGCGCCCTCGGAGAGTTCTTCGTTCACCTGATCAACACTAGCCGTTTGCCGCCAATCCGTCAGCGGCACGCCGTGTTTCGGTCCCGTGCCCACGCTGCGGTGGTATGTTGTGACAACCATCAGCTCACTAGGCAGGATCTATTGAGGACAGGAACGTCTTGAGCACCAGCACCCCACAGGTTTCCACGACCCTGGCCCTGTGCTGCGCAGCGCTGGTTTTCGCCGGGGCCCTCTGGGCGCTGCTGGCCCACGGGCTGGCCTTTGCCACCCAGCTCGGCCCGCACGGCGTCGGCGTGCTCTATGC
>NZ_BAXF01000460.1:0-1699 GCF_001310435.1 Arthrobacter sp. JCM 19049
CGAAAGCGACCTCGCGTAGGGCCACCGCACGCTCGCCGGTCACGGTCGCCGCCGCCATCTCCCCGGCAAGGTGCTCGGCCGGGGAGCGGCGCAGGACGGTGGTTTCGATCAGAGTGTTGTTAGCCATCTCGGCGGCTTCCTTCCGGGTCAAAGAGTACGGTTTCGGAGACCACGACGTCGACCAGGCGGTCGCCAATCGGTGTCTTCAGCGTTTCGCCGATACGATTACGCCCATTCTTGATCAGCGCCAGTCCGAAGGTCCGGCCCAGGCGGCCGAGTTGTAGGAGCTGGTCACCCACCCGTCCATCGGGGTGATGCCGTTCTCGGTGCCCGCGTCGGCAGCGACCAGGGCGGCGCCTTCCGGCAGACGCAGGGTTTCGTCGACCGGCAGCACCGATACCAGTTGCTTGCGGTCATCCCGCAGGTTGTCATCCCGCGAGAAGGAGCGCTTGCCCACGAAGTCCTTGATCTTGGAAACAACCCACTCCATGCCCGCATCCTGCGGGGTCACCGTGCCGTCGGTATCCTGCCCCACGATGATGAAGCCCTTTTCCGCGCGCAACACGTGCATGGTCTCGGTGCCGTACGGGGTGATGTTGAATTCCTGACCGGCTGCGTAGACATCTTCCCAGATCTTCAGTCCATGCCAGCTGGGGACCGCGATTTCGAAGGCCAGCTCGCCGGAGAACGAAATACGCGAGATCCGGGCCTCGATGCCGCTGTCCAGGGTGACGTCCTCGAAGGCCATGAACTTGAATGCGTCGTTGGAGACATCCAGGTTGGACGCCAATTTCCCGATGACATCACGGAACGTGGACCGACCACTGCCACGGTCGCGAACTGCTCGGTCACCGAGGTGCACGTTACATCCAGTTCAGGCCACTCGGTCTGCAGCCACTCCTCCAGCCAGTCAAGCACGTCGGCGGCCCCGCCGGTGGTGGTGTGCATGAGGAAGCGGTCTTCAGCCAAGCGCAGGGTCACCCCGTCGTCGAAGATCATTCCATCGGCTTTGCACATGACGCCGTAGCGCCCCATGCCCACCTTCAACTTGCTGTAGCCGTTGGTGTACATGCGGTTGAGGAACTCGGCAGCGTCCTTGCCCCGGATTTCGATCTTGCCCAGGGTTGTGGCGTCGAGCATGCCGACGGAATCGCGCACCGCGGCGCACTCGCGCAGCACGGCCGCGTCCATGTCCTCCTCGCCTGCGGGAAGTACCAGGCGCGCTTCCACTGTCCCACGTCCTCAAACTTTGCCCCGTGTTCCAGGTGCCAGGAGTGCATCGGGGTGATGCGCGCGGGGTCCAGCAATTGTCCGCGGGTACGACCAGCCAGAGCCGCGAACGCTACCGGAGTGTAGGGGGCGCGGAAGGTGGTGGTTCCGATTTCCGAAGGGTCCTCGATGCCCAGCACGGCGGCGATCACGCCGATGGCTGCCACCCCGGAGGTCTTGCCTGATCGTTCGCCGTGGAAATGGAGGTGTACCGCTTGATGTGCTCCACGGACCTCATTCCGGCCCCGGTGGCGCGCAGCACGTCAGCCACGGTCTGGTCACGCTGCAGGTCCACGAAGTGGCGCGTGTAGTTCGCCGCGTCGTCGCCATTTAGCGAAGGAACCAGCCACACCGGGCGAGTCTCCCCGAGGGCGGTTTCGGGCGCCTGCGGGACGGTGGCCACATGCTGGTAACCGGCAGCCGAGGCGGC
>NZ_BAXF01000461.1:0-1695 GCF_001310435.1 Arthrobacter sp. JCM 19049
CGCCGACGAGCCGATGTTGCCGGTCGCCAGGCGCTGGTGGTGGAGATGCGCGGTGAGCCGGTCACCATCGCCGAGGCCGACCGCACCCAGCTACCATGCGGCCCTGGCCCACGGGGCCAACCACCTGAACACCATCACCGCCCAGTCCATGGACCTGCTGCGGCGCATCGGGGTGCAGGAGCCGGGCAACACGCTGCGTGCCTGATGAGCGCCAGCCTGGACAATGCGCTGCGTTCCGGGGCCGGTCTGCTCACAGGCCCGGTGGCGCGCGGGGATGTGGGCACCGTGCAGGCCCACGTTGAATCCCTGGCCGATGATCCGCAGGAAACCGCGGACAGCTACCGCACCCTGTCCCGCGCGACCGCCATCCGCGCCCGCGCCCAGGGCCTGATCTCCGAGGCGACGCTGCGCGAACTGCTGGGCATCCTAGAATAGTGCTGTGAAAAGCCCCGCCGCGAAAAGCCCCCAGGTCCGTGACCACCCGCGCCGAACTGCGCGCCGCCATCCGCGCCGCCGCCCCCGCCTCACTGGGTTCGTGCCGACGATGGGCGCCCTGCACTCGGGACACGAACAGCTGTTCCGGCAGGCGCGGGAGGAAAACCAGCTGGTGGTGATCTCCATCTTCGTCAACGAACTGCAGTTCAACGACCAGCAGGACTACCAGCGCTACCCGCGCGACCTGCAGGCCGATGTGCAGGTGGCCGCCCGGGCCGGGGTGGACCTGGTCTTCGCGCCGGCACCACAGGAGGTCTACCATGCCGGGACCCCGCTGATCCGGCTGGACAGCGGCGCCTTGGGACGCATGTATGAGGGGGCCTCACGCCCCGGGCACTTCGACGGCATGCTGGCGGTGGTCGCCAAGCTGCTGCACTATGCCGATCCCGGGCAGGGCACTACCGTGCCTACTTCGGGCAGAAGGACGCCCAGCAGCTGGTGCTGGTGCGCCGCATGGTCGACGACCTGGACTACCCGGTGCAGATCCGCGCGGTGCCGATCGTGCGCACCGCCCAAGGGCTGGCCCTGTCCAGCCGCAACGCGCTGCTCAGCCAGCGGCAGGCCACCGCCGCCCTGGTCATCCATCGGGCCATCGAACTGATCGCCGGGCGGGCCGCCCGCCACGAACCGCTGTATCTGGAGGACGCGGTCGGGCTGTTCCAGATGGAACCGGAAGTTGAGCTGGACTACTTTGTGGTGGTGGACCCGGACACCCTGCAGGAGCTGGCCTTCAACTGCCAGGACACCCCGTTCACCGGGCAGGGCTGATCCTGGTGGCCGCCACCGTCGGCGGGGTGCGGCTGATCGACAACCAGCCGATCTAGGCAAAGCGCCGTGCCGCGTCCGCCAGCAGCTCGCGGAACCCGCACAACTCCTCCATGATCTGCGCAGCGGGCTGCACCCGGATGCTGAACGCTGCCGCCTGGCCGGCGTAGACCGGGGCGATCTGCGGATCCGCGTCCGCCCGGGCCTGCTTCATCCGCTCCCGCAGGGCGGCATCGGCGTGCTCTTCCAGCCCGGACAGATCCCCGGCCCAGCGCCGGGAGAACTCATTGGCCAGCGCCCGCCCACCGAACTCGGGTGCCCACGGCAGCTGCTGGGCGATGTCAAACGCCCGGGTGTAGACGGTGTCATCCAGCCCGCGGCATTAACCGCATCCTTGAAGCGGGCATGGCCGCTGGCTTCGGCCGCGGTGATGAA
>NZ_BAXF01000462.1:0-1698 GCF_001310435.1 Arthrobacter sp. JCM 19049
CACGACCGTGATGATCCAGTCCGGCCGTTAACGGCAGCATGCCGCCGCGCCAGTCGGCGCAGCGGCATGCTGCTGGGACGAATCCCTAAACTTTGGTGCTTACCAGGAGGACTTGGTAATGCCCGGCAGCTCACCGCGGTGAGCCATGTCGCGGAAGCGAACACGGGAGATACCAAACTTCTGGAAGGTACCGCGCGGGCGACCGTCGATGGAGTCGCGGTTGCGCACGCGCACCGGCGAAGCGTCACGAGGAAGCTTCTGCAGGCCCACGCGGGCTGCTTCGCGAGCCTCGTCGGAAGCGTTCGGGTCCACAAGGGTCTTCTTCAGTTCGAGACGCTTTTCGGCGTAACGCTCGACGATGACCTTGCGCTGTTCGTTCTTGGCGATCTTTGACTTCTTGGCCATGTCTTAGCGCTCCTCTCGGAATTCAACGTGCTTACGGACAACCGGGTCGTACTTCTTCAGAACCATGCGGTCCGGGTTGTTACGACGGTTCTTGCGGGTCACGTAAGTGAATCCGGTACCGGCGGTCGACTTCAGCTTGATGATCGGACGTACGTCCTTATCCTTCTTTGCCATGTTTAGAGCTTCACACCCTTCGCAAGCAGTTCGGAAACAACGGCGTCGATACCGCGCACGTCGATCAGCTTCATACCGCGAACGGAAACGTTCAGGGTCACCTTACGACGCAGGGAAGGAACCCAGTAGGTCTTCTTCTGGATGTTCGGGTCGAAACGACGCTTGGTGCGACGATGCGAGTGGGAGATGCTGTGTCCGAAGTTCGGAACTGCACCGGTCACCTGGCATACAGCTGCCATGATCACTCCTCAGTTAGTAGTAGTAAAATTTGACGGTACTCGCGCGTGACAAGGGCCAACGAGCCCATACCACTCAGGCGTTATGAGTCCCGCCAACCAGTGAAACACCGTTAATACTGCACACTATGAAGGTAACCAGGCTGGGTGAGAACCAACCGAAGCGCCTTGAAGCATGTAAGACGGTGAACTTCGTGACCGGTAGAGCATTTTCCCCGTACTCAGGTGGTCGCGATATTCGGTATTACGGGCTACGCACGCCCACCATGCCACCGCAATGGCGGCACAACGAAGCGCGCGATTAACGCCATATTAGGATAGCCAATAAATCGGCGGCAATCCAAATCGGCTCAGGAGCGCTCCAGGATCCAGTGTTCGGGGTCCAGACGCTGCACAATTTTTCGCGCAATCCGCCTCAGATCCTTAACGTCCTTGTCATCGAGGGATTCGAAAACCAGTTGGCGTACCGTGGCCACATGATGCGGGGCCATCTGCACCAACATGTCCCATCCCTTGGTGGTCAATGAGGCGATCTTCACACGCGCGTCCCCCTTGGACTGCAGGCGCACCACCCAGCCGCGGGCCTCAAGCTTCTTCACCACGTGGGACAGCCGGGAGAGCGAGGCGCTGCTGCGCGAGGCCAGCTCGGTCATGGTCAGGTTGCGTTCCGGGGCCTCGGAGAGCATCGCGAGCATGTGGTAGTCGAACAGGGTGATGCCCTGCAGGTTCTGCAGCTCGGTATCCAGTGCTCCGGGCAGCAGGGTGATCACGCTGTTCAGGGCCAGCCAGGCCTCGCGTTGTTCCTCGCTGAGCCAGACTTGCTGATCTTCCATCGTGCCCCGTACCCCGTTCACTGTCGTTCCACCGCCTGGGTTGCGCCCCG
>NZ_BAXF01000463.1:0-1696 GCF_001310435.1 Arthrobacter sp. JCM 19049
TGGGACAGATCCAGGGAACCGCCCAGCTGCTGCAGCAGGTTGCCGGCCACCTGGCGTTGGCGGTAATCGGGATGCACCACCAGTTCCACCGTCCACGGCTCGGTTTCCGCCCCGCGCACGGCAACGGCCGCACCCAGCAGCAGTTCCTCGGTGCTGTCCTCGGCCGCGTACGCGTACACGCCCAGCAGGCTGCGGTCCGCCTGCTGGGCAGCCAGGTCAATGAAGGTCTGCTCGCTGAACGGGGGATTGCCGTCACTGCCTTGGGCGGTGCGGGCCAAGTCCATGACCTGGCCGCGCAACCGGTCATCGGCGGCGCCGGGCAAGGACAGAATGCTGAGGGGGAGCTTGGCTGGGTACTCATAAACCCCACACTAGTCCCGTGCCGCCACCAGAACGCAACATCACCCGGGATGTGCCAGCAGTGAACCGGCCGGAGGTGAAGCGGTGTCCTACTGCTCGGCGTGGAAGCGGTAGCCGACGTTGCGCACGGTACCGATCAGCTGTTCATGATCGGTGCCCAGCTTCGCTCGCAGGCGGCGCACGTGCACGTCCACCGTACGGGTGCCCCCGTAGTAGTCGTAACCCCACACCTCATGCAGCAGCTGTTCACGGGTGAACACCCGCCCCGGGAACTGGGCCAGATACTTCAGCAGCTCAAATTCCTTGTACGTCAGGTCCAGGACCCGCTGATCAATCTTGGCGGTGTAGCTCAGCTCGTCAATGCGCAGCCCCGCCACCGGTTCGGCGTCTACCGGGCCGGTGGCGGACGGCCCGCGGCTGAGCAGCATGCGCAGGCGCGCCTCAATTTCGGCCGGTGAGGCGGTGGGCAACACAAAGTCATCGGCGCGCCATTCGCTGGACATCACCGTCAACCCGCCTTCAAGGATCACCACCAGCAGGGGGAGGTTGAGGGTCGCGGCCACGAGCTGACAGGCGGTCCGGGCCGCAGCCAGATCCCCGGTGGCATCCAGGATGACAGCCTGTGCGGGCCCGGCGTGGCGCAGGGAATCGCTGGTGGCCGGCAGCTGTCGGATATCATGGCTGAGCAGCTCCAACGCGGGCAGCACACAGCGTTTTCGCGTTCTTCACCCAAGAGCAGCAGGTGCGCCATGTGCTGGAACCTCCTGCCGGGTGGTTTGACGAAAAATCTCTTTTACGTGTCACAGTATAAAGAACACCGAACGTCATAAACGCGAGTTGCCCCATGCGCGCGTTGCCAACGATCCAGGATGGACAGTTTGAGAGTCAAGGTACTGATTAGCGGGCTGCTCGCCGCGGCCGCATTGCTCGTGGCGGCGACCCTGGACACTCCGGGTCTCTCGGTGGGAGCGATCACCGCCGTGCTGCAGCTGCTTTTCGCCTACAGCTGGCCCACCCTTACCCGCAGCACCCAGCCTTGGCCGCTGCGCATCATCCTGGCGTTGGCCGGGCTGCTGGCCACCTTCTTTGCCGTGGGAATGCTCGGCCGGTGGGGATGGGCGCCAGCATGCTGGTCATCGCGGTCGGAGTCCCGCTGGTGTTCATGTCCCAGGTGTTCAGGGGGACCGGGGCCAGCGGCCGGCTGTCGAACACCGTCAGCGGAATCAGCGGCCTGGCCGTGGTGTCCCAGGGGGCTGGACTCTCCGCGTTGGGGGCCTCACCCAGCGGCTTTGGCATCATCCTGGTCAGCGTCATCGCCCTGCTCGGTGCCGGGGCC
>NZ_BAXF01000464.1:0-1692 GCF_001310435.1 Arthrobacter sp. JCM 19049
CGCCACCATTGCCGGCATCGAGCCGCCTTTGACCAGGTGAAGCCCGGGGCTACCCCCGAGGAGGTCACCGCCGCCTTCACCAGGGTGATCCGGGCGGCCGGGTATGAGAAGGAATCCCGGCTGGGCTACTCCATCGGCATCGGCTACCCGCCGGACTGGGGTGAACGCACCGTCAGCTTCCGGGTGGGGGACACCACCGAGCTGCAGGAGAACATGACCTTCCACCTGATCGCCGGCATGTGGCTGGACGGGTCGGGCTTCGAAGTTTCCGAGCCGGTGCGGGTGAGCGCCACCGGCATTGAATTCCTCGCGGACGTACCGCGCGAACTGACAACCATCAACGTTAGGAACACCACTCATGGCCACCGAATCGCTGCTGACCGCCGTACCTACGCGACTGGCCTCGCGGGCCAGCCAACTCAAGGGATCGGTCATTGACTCCTCCACCTCCCTGCTGGCCAGCCAGACCCACGACATCGTGCGGTTCGCCATGGGGGCGCCGAATGCCGAGCTGATCCCGGAAGCCGAGCTGGCCGGGCTGTACACCAGGCCGGCCGAGGGACGCTACGACTATGCGGCCACGGAGGGCAACCCGCAGCTGATCGAGCAAATTGTGGCCTACCACCAGCGCCTGGGGCAGCCGGTGGACCCGGCCCGGGTGCTGGTGACCACCGGGGGCATGCAGGGCCTGGACATCGCGTTCAAGCTGCTGGTGGATCCGGGGGATCTGGTGATCGTCGAATCGCGACCTACACCAACGGGATCTCCACCGTGCTCAGCTACCAGGGCCAGGTTCTGGAGGCCCCGGTGGATGACCAGGGGCTGGTGGTGGAGCGGCTGCCCGAGCTGGTGGCCGCCACCGGCAAGACGCCCAAGGCGATCTACGTGATCCCGAACTTCCAGAACCCCTCCGGGCGTACCCTGAGCGAGGCCCGCCGGCTGCGCCTGCTGGAGCTGGCCGCACAGTGGGAGGCGTTCATCATCGACGATGACCCGTACGGGGCGCTGCGCTTCGAGGGCCAGCAGGTCCCCGGCTTCGCCCAGCTGAGCCCGGACAACCCCCGGCTGATCTCGGTGCGCACCTTCTCCAAGGTGCTGGCCCCGGGGCTGCGGGTGGGGTGGATGGAGCTGGATCCGGCGCTGCGCGCCTGGCGATCAGCGCCAAGCAGTCCATGGACACCTGCACCAACGCGCCCATGCAGCAGCTGGTGGCGGACTACCTGGCCGACGGCCGGCTGGATGCGCACCTGGACACCCTGCGCAGCGTGTACCGGGAGCGCAAGCAGGCGATGCGCGCCGCCCTGGCCGACGCCTTCGGCGAGCAGGTCATCGCCACGACCGCAGCGGGTTCTTCCTGTGGCTGACCCTGCGCGGACGCTACGCGGGCATCGACACGGAGGCATTGTTCGAGGTCGCGCTGCGCCACGGGGTGGCGTATATTCCCGGTCCGGCATTCTCCGATGCGGGGGCGTTCAGCGACGCGCTGCGGCTGTGCTTTGCCACCTCCACCCCCGAACGCATCGGCCAGGGCGTGGCCCGGCTGGCACGCGGGCGCTGGAGGAGATGGCCGGCGGGGAGCAGCGTGAGCCTACAGGCCTTTGACGTGCAGCGCCACGAACGGGCGGCCCTGCAGCGGATCGAGCGGCAGCGGATCGTCGAATTGGCCGGTGAGCTGATCGCCGCCGGGGGAGA
>NZ_BAXF01000465.1:0-1690 GCF_001310435.1 Arthrobacter sp. JCM 19049
CGCCCGGGCCAGCGAACTGGGCCTGGACGCGGAGGCGGTGCTGCGCGACGCGCTGACGGCCCGCTATGCCCAGCCCGGTGATGACACATCGTCGCCGGAAACCCCGGGTAAGCGCTAGGCTAGGAACCAGGCAACGGTGCCAACGGTCAATCTGGACCGCTGGATTGACTTGCCCCTCGACCACCCCTTTATACAAGGAGTCCAAACTCATGGCATTGATTGACGCCATCCACGCGCGTGAAATCCTTGATTCCCGCGGCAACCCGACCGTTGAGGTCGAAGTCCTGCTCACCGACGGCTCCCACGGCCGCGCGGCTGTTCCCTCGGGCGCCTCCACCGGGCAGTTCGAGGCCGCGGAGCGCCGCGACGGAGACAAGAAGCGCTACCAGGGCAAGGGCGTGCTCGGTGCCGTTGAGGCAGTGATCGAAGAGATCGCCGGGGAACTGGAAGGCATGGATGCCACCGACCAGCGTGCCATTGACCAGGCCATGATCGACCTGGACGGCACCAGCAACAAGTCCAAGCTGGGCGCCAACGCCATCCTGGGCGTCTCACTGGCCGTGGCCACCGCCGCCGCCACCAGCGCCAACCTTCCGCTGTTCAAGTACCTGGGCGGCCCGAACGCCCACGTGCTGCCGGTGCCGCTGATGAACATCCTCAACGGCGGTTCGCACGCCGACTCCGACGTGGACATCCAGGAGTTCATGATCGCCCCGATCGGCGCCGAGACCTTCTCCGAGGCCCTGCGCTGGGGTGTTGAGGTCTACCACAACCTCAAGTCCGTGCTGAAGGAAAAGGGCCTGTCCACCGGCCTGGGCGACGAGGGCGGCTTCGCCCCGAACCTGCCCAGCAACCGTGCCGCCCTGGAGCTGATCACCGAGGCGATCCAGCGGGCCGGCTACACCCCGGGCCAGGACATCGCCCTGGCGCTGGACGTGGCCTCCTCCGAGTTCTTCGAGAACGGCTCCTACCAGTTTGAGGGCCAGCAGCGTTCGGCCCAGCAGATGAGCGACTACTACGCCCAGCTGGTCGCCGACTTCCCGTTGGTCTCCATCGAGGACCCGCTGGATGAGAACGACTGGGAGGGCTGGAAGACCCTGACCGACGCGATCGGGGAGAAGGTGCAGCTGGTGGGCGATGACCTGTTCGTCACCAACCGCAGCGCCTGGCCGAGGGCATCGAGAAGGACATCGCCAACTCGCTGCTGGTCAAGGTCAACCAGATTGGGTCGCTGACCGAAACCCTGGATGCGATCACCATGGCCCAGCGTGCCGGCTACACCACCATCACCTCCCACCGTTCGGGGGAGACCGAGGACGTGACCATCGCCGAGATCTGCGTGGCCACCAACGCCGGACAGATCAAGACCGGCGCCCCGGCCCGCTCCGAGCGCGTGGCCAAGTACAACCAGCTGCTGCGCATCGAGGAGGACCTCGGTGATGCAGCTATCTACGCCGGCGCCAGCGCCTTCCCGCGTTTCAACAGCTAATTGCCAGTGATAGCGATTAAGCTCGTCGGTAGGAACCTGCCGGCGGGCTTCGTCGTTTAACGACGCGTACCGCCGCACGGTACCGCCGGCCACAGACCAAAGAATGGGGGAGCATGGCTCAGCGACCACCACGAATGCCTCGTCGACCGACCCCCAAGCGACCCGAGGGGAACGGCGAACCAGTCACCCAGGACGCGGGCA
>NZ_BAXF01000466.1:0-1687 GCF_001310435.1 Arthrobacter sp. JCM 19049
CCGATCGGCGACGGCGCGATCGAGCCGGTGCACACCACCCGCGTGTGGCTGAACGATGCGACCACCACGGTGCTGGCCAACGGCCTGCGCCTGCTGGGCGTGACCGCCCCCGAAAGGATGTAGCAATGAGCAATCCCCACTGGCCCCCGAATGGCTGGGCTACCCCCAGGACGTCAACCAGCTGCGTGAGCGCGAATGGCCGCACGGGGTGGGCCGCGACTCGGACGGCGAGCTGACCGTGCAGGGGGTGAAGGTCACCGACCTGGCCCGCGAGTTCGGCACCCCGCTGTTCGTGCTAGACGAGGAGGACTTCCGCGCCCGCGCGGCCGAGTTCAAGCGCGCCTTTGACAACGCGTTTGACCGGCTGTGCGGCGGGGTGGACGTCTACTACGCCGGCAAGGCGTTCCTGTGCACCGAGGTGGCCCGCTGGGTGACCGAGGAGGGCCTGCGCCTGGACACCTGCTCCGGCGGGGAACTGCTGGTCGCCCAGCACGCCGGGGTGCCGGCGCAGAACCTGTCGCTGCACGGGAACAACAAGTCGGTGGGGGAGATCGCCCGGGCCATCGAACTGGGCGTGGGGCGCATCGTGGTGGATTCGCTCGATGAGCTGGAGCGGGTGGCCGCGCTGGCGCTGAACTCGGGCACCAGGGCCAACGTGATGCTGCGCCTGACCCCCGGGGTGCACGCCTCCACCCACGAATACATTGCCACCGCCCACGAGGACCAGAAGTTCGGCCTGTCGATCCAGCCCGGCGCCTCGGGTACCTCCGCGGCGCTGACCGCGATCGGGTACGCGGCCAAGCACGAGTGATCAACCTGCTGGGCCTGCACGCCCACATCGGGTCGCAAATCTTCGAGGCCGAGGGCTTCGCGGTGGCCGCGCGCACGATGCTGGCGGTGATCGCCGAGGCGAAGGCGCGCTACGACGTGGTGCTGCCGGAACTTGATCTGGGCGGCGGCTACGGGATCGCCTACACCCAGGCCGATGACCCCTCCACCCCGCAGCAGATCGCCGATGAGCTGGCCGTGGTGGTTGGCCAGGCGGCGGAGGAACTGGGGCTCCAGGTGCCGCGGATCTCCATCGAGCCGGGCCGGGCGATCGCCGGGCCCTCGACCTTCACGCTGTACGAGACCGGGGTGCGCAAGGACGTGAGCGTGGACCTGCCCGAGGGCGGCACCGCCACCCGGCGCTACATCTCGGTCAACGGGGGATGAGCGACACGCCCGCCCGGTGCTCTACGACGCGGACTACACCGCGGCGCTGGCCAACCGTGTGACGCAAAGCGACGCAATTATTTCCCGCGTAGTTGGGAAACACTGCGAGTCAGGTGACATAGTCGTACGAGACGTCTACCTGCCCGAGGATGTGTCCTACGGTGATCTGCTGGCCGTGCCGGCCACCGGGGCGTACTGCTGGGCGCTGTCGAGCAACTACAACTACCTCACCCGCCCGGCCGTGGTGGCGATCAAGGACGGCACGCCGCGCCTGATCATCCGCAGGGAGACCGAATCCGATTTGTTGGCCCGTGACATGGGAGTGTAATTGAGCGCTAAGGACAGCCCGAGCGACAAGCCCAGCCCGAACGCTGCACACAGCGGCGCCGGCCCCCGGCGCCTGAAGGTCGCCCTGCTGGGGTGCGGCACCGTTGGCGCCCAGGTGGCGCGGATCCTGCTTCAGGACGCGGCC
>NZ_BAXF01000467.1:0-1688 GCF_001310435.1 Arthrobacter sp. JCM 19049
AGTGGGCGGATCAGGCGCGGCGGTCGGTGAAGCGGGTGCCCGAGGCCCGGGCGGAGACGCCACGGGCCGAACGGTCAAAGGCCAGCCAGATGACCGAGAACCAGATGTAGGGCACCAGCGGCAGGGCGAGCAGCTGGAACAGGTTCCCCTCGGGCACGATGGCCATGATCGACTGGAACAGGTAGATCCCGCCCAGGCCCAGCAGCACCCGGGCCAGCGCCCGCCCGGTGCTAGCCAGCCCTCCGGTCAGGGCACGCACTTCGAACCAGGCGCAGCGTTGTCCCAGGGTGGCCCGCCCCGGGGCCAGGGACGGAATGATCACCACCAGCAGCACCGCGGCAATGGAGAGCAGGTCCTGCAGGTAGTCGATGCGCGCGGTGTGCACTCCCAGGCGTTCGGCGACCTCCAGCACCAGGGACACGGCCATCACCAGGGCGGACATGAACGCCAGGTCGAACAGGTTCGCCAGCGCCGGCGGGAGCGGGTGACGGCCCGGGCCGGGGCGTACTGCCCGTCGCGTTCGCTCGGCCCGGAGAGGAAGGCAAAGACCGGCAGGTAGGCCAGCAGCGTGCCAAGGAACGCCCCAAAGGTGTTCACGATCAGGTCATCGACATCCGCCACCCGGTAGGCGCAGGTGTAGATTCCCCAGATGCCGGTGTACTGGGTGGCCTCGATGGCCAGGGAGAGGGTAAAGCCGATCAGGGTGCCGGTGAACACGTTCTGCCGCGCCCAGCGGATAGCCAGGATCCCCACCGGGATGAACAGCAGGACATTGAACAGCACCTGCCACAGTTCAAAACTGGTCAGGAACGCGCGGCGCCCGCCCTCCCAGGCCAGGTTGAAGTCCTGGAAGAAGTGGAACGGCTCGAGCTGGGTTTGGGCGACCCCGGGCCGGCAGAACGCGTCGCGGGTCTCGGGCATCGGCAGCATGGTGTAGCTCAGCAGCCCGAAGACGTAGAGCACCACCACCGAGCTGGTGATGGTTCTGCGCCAGGACAGGCGCCCGTGCTTGTGGTACTGCAGCGCCAACAGGAAGATGCCTGCGGTCGCCACGAACAGCCCCGCTATCAGCAGTGCCATCGCCCCGGGCCACAACAGGTCCATAATCCTTTGCATACCCAAGGGTAAAACGATTTGCCGTCGGGGCGGGAGCAAAACCCGGTGTGAATTGGCGCTCTTTAGTCCACGGGCGCCGGATGTCTTAGCTGCGCGGGATGCGGCAGGCGCCCAGCTGCTGCCCCACCTGGCGCACCTGGCGGTCCCAGCGCAGCATCGAGCCAGCAGGCCCACCCCCAGCAGCGCGGCCAGGATCCGCAGCAGCCACACCGGATGCCACTGCTCGATGGAGATCTGGTCGACGAACACGGCCAGGGTGATCAGCATGCTCAGCCCGATCATCAGCTTCTCGCTGGTCCAGGACACCTGCTGGGAAATGAAGAACAGGGCAAAGAGCCACAGGATGTACCAGGGCTGGATGATCGGGGCCAGCAGCACCACCGCGGACAGCGCCAGGCGCCCAGGCGCAGCGGGTCGCTGATGTTCCTGGCCAGGGCCAGCGCGCGACCAGGTAGACGGAGAACAGCCGGGCCAGGGTGAACACCACCTGGGCCACCACCGAGGCGTCCGCGCCAAACAGCGAGGCCAGCAGCCCGAACAGGGTGCCCAGCAGGCCCACCGGGGCGTAGGGG
>NZ_BAXF01000468.1:0-1684 GCF_001310435.1 Arthrobacter sp. JCM 19049
CAGCGCTGAGCCCAGGTCAGGGCAGCGCGCCGGCCAGGCCGCAACGAGGCGTGATGATCGATGAAGCATGAAAACCCCTGACTTCGCAGAGCGAAAATACTTTTCGGTGTGCGTAAGTATGATTGTGACCGTCGTCTCAGGTCAAGAGGCGGCGTTGATGTTTCTTTGCGGAAGGATTCCGATGCCCGTGCCCCATGACTCCCCCACGGGAGTACAGTCCTTCGCCCGCGGGTTGAGCGTGATCAAGGCATTCACCGGTTTTCCACTCACCCTGAGCGAAGTCGCCGAACGCACCGGCCTGGCCCCGGCTGCGGTGCGCCGCTACCTGGCCACCCTCACCGAGCTTGGCTACCTTGCGCAGCACGGGTCATTGTTCAGCGCACGGGCCAAGCTGCTGGAGCTGGCCCAGCCCTACTTGACGGCCAATGAAACCGCCCGCAAGGCCGAACCGATCCTGCGTCAGCTCTCGGACACGGTCAACGAAACCGCCACCCTCACCCAATATTCCAACGGGGAGGTCATTAACGTGCTGGCCACCCAAACCACCCAGGAGCTGGCGATCCAGGTCAATGCCGGACGCCACCTGCCCGCCTACTGCACCGCCATGGGGCGGGCCATGCTTTCCCTGTTGCCCGCCGAGGAGGCCCGGGCGATCATCGAGTCCTCGACCCGCATCGAACTGACCTCGCGCACGTTGACCGACAGCGCCCAGATCATGGAGCAGATCGAGCTGGCACGGCAACGCGGATACTGCTTCGTGGAAGAAGAACACACCCTGGGCATCCGCACACTGTCCGTTCCCCTGCAGCTGCCCCAGGGGCCGCTCATCGCCCTGAGCGCGCCCACCCCGACCGCACGGGAGGACCGGGAGAGCTACCTGCAGCGGGTGCTGGAGCCGCTGCAGCTGGCGGCCTCCCGGATGCGGGCCGAATAACCGGTTAATAATTGCCGCCTGCAACCACTTTTCAGATGCCGCCATCCCCGGACATGATGAACTTAGATGCAGTCCGCGTGCCGGCGACCCCGCTTCCGCCCCCTTCCAAGGAGGACCATGTCCACCCATGAACGCAGCCGCCTGGCCCGGTGGCTCCTGCCCAGCGGCAAGGAACCTGACCCGCGCTTCACCCTGGCCAATGAGCGCACGTTCTTGGCCTGGATCCGCACGTCTCTGGCCTTCCTGGCTGGTGGCATCGCCCTGGAGGCCTTCACCGCCGCGTCCTTCTCCACTCCGCTGCGCACCTGGCTGGCGCTGATTGTCATTGGCATCGGCATGCTGATCGCCGGCGGAGCGGCCTTCCGCTGGCTGCGGGTCGAGCGCCGGATGCGTGAGGACTCCCCGCTGCCGGTTCCGGCGATCGTGCCGCTGCTGGGGTTCGGGGCGGTGGCCGCGGCGGTGGCGGCCGTGGCAATGATCCTGGCCAATGGCTTCTAGGCCACCGGGAGGCAGGACTCATGAAGGATGTGCGCATTTCGGATCCCGGGCTGCAGCCCGAACGCACCGTGCTGGCCTGGGGCCGCACCCTGATCTCCTTCCTGGTCGTCAGCGCCGTGTTCCTGCGTTGGCTGCCGCATGACGGGCAGTCCCTGCTGGTGCTGGTGGGCATCGCCGCGCTGGTCTCCGGCGGCATCTTCCTCTCCCAGCGCCGCCGCTACCGGCGGATGGCCCACGGCTGGAGGCTGGAAG
>NZ_BAXF01000469.1:0-1671 GCF_001310435.1 Arthrobacter sp. JCM 19049
CGGCGATACGGGCCGCGGTTCCGGCCTGGGTGCGCCAGTTATCGGCCTGCGCGATCAGCGAGCGAATGCGTTCGGCGTCCGCTCCTACGGCGCGGATCACAAACTCCTGCACCCCGTGGCGGTTGGGCCGCACAAACAGGCCCAGCTCCGGCGGGATGTTCTCCCCGTTGGCTTCCCGGTACTCAGTGACCAGGCGCCGAGCTTCTTCTTCGCGGTGCGCTGCTCCTCAGCGCGCAGGATCGCGGCCGCGTGCTCCTCCAGCAGCAGCCCGTCCTGGGCGGTGGCGGTCAGTGCGGTATCCACCCCGTTGAAGATTTCATCGGGGGCCTCAAGCCTGTCCAGGGCGCGGGCTGCCTGCGCCACCTGCCGCCGGTCGATCGACGGGTCGCGGTACACCCCGGCCAGCCGTTCGAAGCGCGGATTGCAGCGGGTGCCCTCCATGGTCCGCCGCCCCACCAGGCGATGGGCGTCGGCGATGCGTCCGGCCGCCTCGTGATAGTCGATGTTCAGCCACGCGGCCAGCAGGTTCGCGGTGTCCTTGTAGCAGGTGCGCCCGCGCACCCGTTGGGCCGGGGACTGGAAGTTGGTGGTGCCTGCGGCCAGGGCATCGTACTCCTGCAAAGTCAGCGAGTGCGCGCCGGCCAGTTCGGCGTCCAGCGCCACTTCCAGCTGCTCGCCGTGGATCAGCCAGGCGAACTGTTCAACGAGCTTGGCGTGGGCCAGCACCAGGCGCGGATCGTGGTGGCAGTGCACCAGACGGCCCAGGGCGGTGAACAGCGCAAGGCACAGGCAACCCAGTTCCAGGATCATGCCTGCCGAGAGCCGGCTGCCCAGCTCGGTGGAGGCGCGGCGCAGCGTGGCAAGCGCCGTGGCCAGTGATTGCGTGTTCATGCCTCCCAGCGTGCCCGCTGCGGGCACGCTGTGGGGTGGCGGCCTGAAAATTGTGGATAACTATTTGTGGGGTCCCCGCTACCCACCCACGAGTGCCCGCCCCATGAGCCCGTTCCTGCGTACCCGCCCACACGAGCCCGCTCACTGGAGTCGGCCGAGCAGGCCTGGCCCCGCACGGTCCGTCCAGCGCTGCACGGACAACGCCTGGACATGGCCCGGGCAGTGCCGGGAGCCGGAGGCTAGGGCAGGTCGGCAGAATCCACCAGCAGGGTCACCGGACCGGAGTTGGTCAGCGAAACCTCCATCATCGCCCCGAAGCGCCCGGTGGCGACCTCTGCGCCCAGCTCGCGCAGGTAGGAGACGAAGTAGTCGTACAGCGGTTCGCTGTGCGCCCCGCCGGCGGCCTGCGTCCAGGATGGGCGCCGGCCCTTGCGCACCGAGCCGTAGAGCGTGAACTGGCTGATCACCAGCAGTGGCGCGCACTGGGATTCGGCGCTGGTTTCCCCTCCAGGATGCGCAGCCGGTAGATTTTCTCGGCGACCTTGCGCGCGGTGGCCTGGTCGTCCTCGTGGGTGATGCCCAGCAGCACCACCAGTCCCGGGGCGCCCAGTTCACCGACCACCGTCCCCTCCACCTCGACCTTGGCCTGGCTGGCTACCTGCACAACGGCGCGCATACTGTCCCTTCGCTTGGTATTGCTTCTGGCGGCTGGTTCCACCGCTGATTCCGCGGATGAGCTGCGGGCAGGCCGCGCGGGTGATCCGCGGCGGCCGGGGCGGG
>NZ_BAXF01000470.1:0-1667 GCF_001310435.1 Arthrobacter sp. JCM 19049
CCGGCACCCCGGCCACCACCGCCGCCCAGCAGCTGGGGCGCACCGTGGGGCGCAGCTTGGAACACGTTACCGGCCGGGCCCATGAACTGATTGAGCGTTTCCCCCGTTTCGGGCGCAAACGCTAGGCTGCGCACCACCGCCGAACGTTACGTGCGGCACAAAAAAATTGACGTAAAATTTCCGACATCGCGCACCACCGTGGCATTCTCTTCGGTGGGGCAGTGACGCCGGTTCTGCGGTAGAACTCTGCCCCAGCGCCTGCCCCAAGTGATGAGGAGAGTAACTTGGACCAGCATTTAGCGACTATCCGCGATGAGGTATTCCGCAGGAATCCCGGGGAAGCCGAATTCCACCAGGCCGTTACCGAGGTTTTCGAGAGCCTCGAAGCCGTCTCCCAGAAGCACCCGGAATACGCCGAAGCCGCGATCCTGCAGCGCATGTGCGAGCCGGAACGCCAGATCATCTTCCGTGTGCCGTGGACCGATGACGCCGGACGGGTTCAGATCAACCGCGGCTTCCGCGTCGAGTTCAACTCCGCGCTGGGCCCCTACAAGGGCGGACTGCGCTTCCACCCCTCGGTTTACCTGGCACCGTGAAGTTCCTGGGCTTTGAACAGATCTTCAAGAACTCGCTGACCGGCATGCCCATCGGCGGCGGCAAGGGCGGTTCGGACTTCGACCCGCGTGGCAAGTCCGATGCGGAGGTCATGCGCTTCTGCCAGTCCTTCATGACCGAGCTGTACCGGCACATCGGCGAATACACGGACGTCCCGGCCGGGGACATTGGCGTGGGCGGGCGCGAGATCGGCTTCCTGTTCGGCCAGTACAAGCGCATCACCAACCGCTACGAGTCCGGGGTGCTCACCGGCAAGGGGCTGAGCTGGGGCGGGTCCCTGGTGCGTCCGGAAGCCACCGGCTACGGTGCGGTCCTCTTCGCCCAGGAGATGCTCGCCACCCGCAACACCAGCTTTGAGGGCCAGCGTGTGGTGGTCTCCGGGTCGGGCAACGTGGCGATCCACGCCATCGAAAAGGCCCAGCAGTTCGGCGCCCACGTGGTGGCGGCCTCGGATTCGGGCGGCTACATCGTGGATGAGAACGGCATCGATGTTCCGCTGCTGCGCCAGATCAAGGAAGTTGAGCGCGAGCGGATCAGCGAATACGCCAAGCGCCGCGGCAGCAAGAAGGCCCGCTACGTTGCGGACGGGAACGTGTGGGACGAAAAGTGCACGGTCGCCCTTCCCTGCGCCACCCAGAACGAGTTGGGGGCCAGCTCGGCGAAGAAGATGATTTCCGGTGGGCTGATCGCGGTGGCCGAAGGCGCGAACATGCCCTGCACCGCCCAGGCGGTTTCCCTGTTCCAGGACGCCGGGGTGCTCTTCGGCCCGGGCAAGGCGGCCAACGCCGGTGGCGTGGCCACCTCCGCGCTGGAAATGCAGCAGAACGCCAGCCGTGACTCCTGGTCCTTCGCCCACACCGAGCGCCGCCTGAGTGAAATCATGATCGGCATCCACGACCGGTGCGCGGCCACGGCCGAGGAATACGGGGTACCGGGCAACTACGTGGCCGGGGCGAACATTGCCGGTTTCGTGAAGGTCGCCGACGCGATGCTCGCCCAGGGGCTGATCTAGCCCGGGCTTCGGCCTTCGGGCCGGACACGGCCTTGGAACC
>NZ_BAXF01000471.1:0-1665 GCF_001310435.1 Arthrobacter sp. JCM 19049
GGCCATGAGCCAGCTGCCGGGCTACCGCACCGGCGGCACGATCCACGTGATCGTGAACAACCAGATCGGCTTCACCACCGCCCCGAGCTCCTCGCGCTCCTCGGAGTACTCCACCGACGTGGCCCGCGCCGTGCAGGCCCCGGTCTTCCACGTCAACGGGGATGACCCGGAGGACGTGGTGCGCGTGGGCCAGTTGGCCTTCGAGTACCGCCAGAAGTTCAACAAGGACGTCGTGATCGACCTGGTGTGCTACCGCCGCCGCGGGCACAACGAGGGCGATGACCCGTCGATGACCCAGCCGATGATGTACAACCTGATCGAGGCCAAGCGCTCGACCCGCAAGCTGTACACCGAGGCGCTGGTCGGCCGCGGCGACATCACCCAGGAGGAGGCCGACAACGCGTTGGCCGAGTACCGCGAGTCGCTGGAGCGGATCTTCTCCGAGACCCACGCCGCGCAGACCTCCCCGATCCCGATCGTCACCCCGGGTTCGACCATCAACGACCTGGAGAAGCCGTTCGCCCAGGCCGAGGATGAGCTGACCCGCGACGGGGCCCGCCCCAGCGCGATCTCCGCGCAGACCGTGGCCGCCATCGGCAAGGCGCACCTGGCGATCCCCGAGGCTTCAACGTGCACAACAAGCTGCGTTCCCTGCTGGAGCGCCGCGAGAAGATGAGCCGCGAGGCGGCATCGACTGGGCTTCGCCGAGCTGCTGGCCCTGGGCTCGCTCTCCATGGAGGGTGTGCCGGTGCGCCTGGCCGGCCAGGACTCGCGCCGCGGCACCTTCGTGCAGCGCCACTCGATGTTCCACGACCGGATCAACGACGAGGAATGGTACCCGCTGAACCACCTCAGCGAGGACCAGGCCCCGATCTGGATCTACGATTCGCTGCTCAGCGAATACGCGGCCCTGGGCTTCGAGTACGGCTACTCGGTGGAGCGCCCGGACGCGCTGGTGATGTGGGAGGCGCAGTTCGGCGACTTCGTCAACGGCGCCCAGACGGTGATCGACGAGTTCATCTCCTCGGCCGAGCAGAAGTGGTCGCAGTCCTCCTCCCTGGTGATGCTGCTGCCGCACGGCTACGAAGGCCAGGGCCCGGACCACTCCTCCGCCCGCATCGAGCGCTTCCTGCAGCTGTGCGCGGAGAACAACATGGTCGTGGCCCAGCCCTCCACCGGCGCCAACCACTTCCACCTGCTGCGCCGCCAGGCCTACGCCCGTCCGCGCAAGCCGCTGATCGTGTTCACCCCGAAGCAGCTGCTGCGCCTGAAGGCGGCGGCCACCTCGGTGGAGGACTTCACCACCGGCGGCTTCCGCGAGGTCATCGGGGACAGCTCGATCTCCGATAACAATGCGGTGGACAAGGTGCTGTTGGTCTCCGGCCGGTTGTACTACGACCTGCTGGCCACCCGTACCAAGGCCAAGGACGAGAAGACGGCGATCATCCGCGTGGAGCAGCTCTACCCGGCCCCGACCGAGCAGATCGCCGCGGAACTGGCCAAGTACCCGAACGCGAAGGTCAGCTGGGTGCAGGACGAGCCAGCCAACCAGGCCCGTGGCCGTTCTTCGGGCTGTACGTGGCCCCGAGCCTGGAGCAGAAGGTCACCCTGGTCTCCCGCCCGGCGTCGGCCGCCACCAGCGCCGGCACCTCCAAGCGGCACGAG
>NZ_BAXF01000472.1:0-1662 GCF_001310435.1 Arthrobacter sp. JCM 19049
GAGAGCCACCACCCGGCACCCCGGCGTCCGAACCCTCGCGCAGGGATTCCTCCAACGGCAGCTGCCCCAGCAGCGGCACCGGGTAGCCCAGCTGTTCACCCAGCGAGTCGCTGAGCACCTGGCCGCCGCCGGAGCCGAAGATTTCCATGCGTGTGCCGTCCGGCAGCTGAAGGTAGCTCATGTTCTCCACCACGCCGATGACCTTCTGCTGGGTCTGCAGGGAGATGGTGCCGGCCCGCTCGGCCACCTGGGTGGCGGTGGACTGCGGGGTGGTGACCACCAGCAGCTGCGAGTTCGGCAGCAGCTGGGAGACCGAGATGGCGATGTCCCCGGTGCCCGGGGCAGATCCAGCAGCAGCACGTCCAGGTCCCCGAAGTACACGTCGGACAGGAACTGCTCCAGCGCCCGGTGCAACATCGGTCCGCGCCAGATTACCGGCTGGTTTGAATCCAGGAACATGCCGATGGAGATCACCTTCACCCCATGGGCGACCGGCGGCAGGATCATCTCATCGACCCGGGTCGGGTTCTGCCTGGTGCCCATCAGCGCCGGGATGGAGAACCCGTACACGTCGGCGTCGATCAACCCGACCTTCAGCCCGTCCGCGGCCATCGCCGTGGCCAGGTTGGCGGTGATTGAGCTCTTGCCGACCCCGCCCTTGCCGCTGGCCACGGCAATGACCCGGGTCAGGGAATTCGGGTCGGAGAACGGGGTGCGCCGTCCGGCCAGCGAGTCGCGCAGTTCCTTGCGCTGTTCCGGCTCATGACGCCCAGCTCAAGGTCCACCTGGCTGATCCCCGGCACGCTGAGCGCGGCGGCGCGCACGTCGGCCTCGATGGTGGAGCGCATCGGGCAGCCGGCGATGGTCAGCAGCACGGTCACCCGCGCGGTGTTCCCCTCCACGCTGGCGTGGGGGACCATGTTCAGTTCGGTGATGGATTTGCGCAGTTCCGGGTCGATGACCTTGGACAGTGCGGTGCGCAGCTGCTCGTTCGTGCTCACTTGCCACCTTGGCTCTCATGCGGGCCGGGGCCCTGGTCGATTTGCGGGATCAGGCCGGTGTGCTGGGCCGGCTTGCGGCGCGGGTTCTTCGCCCGCAGGTGCAGCTCCTCACCCTCGCTGGTTTCCAGCAGCTCCTCCAGCACGTTGCGCAGTTCGGAGCGCACATAGTCGCGGGTGGCCACATCCTGCATGGCCAGGCGCAGGCTGGCCAGCTCACGGGTGAGGTATTCGGTGTCGTACAGGTTGCGTTCGGCCCGGGCCCGGTCCTCGGTGAGCGAGACCCGGTCGCGGTCATCCTGCCGGTTCTGGGCCAACAGCAGCAGCGGGGCGGCGTAGGAGGCCTGCAGGGAGAGCATCAGGTCAGCGCGGTGAAACCCAGCGCGGCCGAGTCAAAGCGCCAACCGGCCGGGGCCCAGGTGTTCCAGATGAGCCAGAACGCGCAGAAGATGGTCATGTAGACCAGGAACTGCGGGGTGCCCATGAAGCGGGCGAACTTTTCGGTGGTGGAGCCGAAGGCGTCCGGGTTCGGGCTGAATCGGGGCAACAGCCTGGCGCGGGCCGACATCGGGGTGTCCAGGCCGGTGGCCTGACGCTGCTCTGGCATGCGTGTTGCTCCTTCGATCGGGAACGCGGTCCGCGCTGCGGCGGCACCGGTTCGGAC
>NZ_BAXF01000473.1:0-1659 GCF_001310435.1 Arthrobacter sp. JCM 19049
CCCTAGTGGCCGGCCTCGTGCAGGAGTGGCCGATGCCGGGCTGCACGTCCAACGGGACACGCAGCTGGGCCGCGTTGCCCATCTGTTCGGTGACCAGGGCCTGCACCTGCTCCAGCTCCCCCTCGGCGATCTCCAGCACCAGTTCGTCATGAACCTGCAGCAGCATCCGGCTCTTCAGCCCGGCCGCCGCCAGTTCCGCGTCCACCTGCAGCATCGCGACCTTGATGATGTCCGCGGCCGAGCCTGGATGGGGCGTTCAGCGCCGCGCGTTCGGCGATGTCGCGCAGGCGGCGGTCGGAGCTGTTCAGTTCCGGCAGGTAGCGGCGGCGCCCAAAGATCGTTTCGGTGAACCCGTCCTTGCGGGCCTGGTCGACCACTGAACGAAGGTAGGTGCGCACCGCGCCGAAGCGGTCGAAGTAGTCCTTCATCAGGGTGCGGGCCTCGTCGACGGTGATCTTCAGCTGCTTGGACAGTCCGAAGGAGCTCAACCCGTAGGCCAGCCCATAGCTCATCGCCTTGACCTTGGAGCGCATCTCGCTGGAGACCTCTTCGGGGCTGACGTTGAACACCCGCGAGCCGACGTAGCGGTGCAGATCCTCCCCGTCCTGGTAGGCCTGGATCAGGCCCTCATCCCCGGAGAGGTGGGCCATGATGCGCATTTCGATCTGCGAGTAGTCCACGGTCAGCAGCTTGTCGTAGCCCTCGCCGACGACGAACACGTCGCGGATGCGCCGGCCCTCCTCGGAGCGGATCGGGATGTTCTGCAGGTTCGGGTTCAGGCTGGACAGGCGTCCGGTGGCCGCGACGGTCTGGGCGTAGGTGGTGTGGATCCGCCCGTCGTCGGCGATCGACTTGCGCAGCCCCTCCACGGTCTGGCGCAGCTTGATCGCATCGCGGTAGGCCATCAGCGCGACCAGGAACGGGTGCCCGGTCTTGACCAGCAGGTCCTGCAACGACTCGGCATCCGTGGTGTAGCCGGTCTTGATCTTCTTGGTCTTGGGCAGCTCCAGTTCCTCGAACAGCACCACCTGCAGCTGCTTCGGACTGGAGAGGTTCACCTCGTGGCCGATCGCGTCGTAGGCCTCCTGGGTGGACTGCTCCACCTGGGTGGTGAAGTGGTCGTAGAGCTCATCCAGCTTCGTGCGGTCCACCGCGATCCCGGCCCGCTCCATGTCGAACAGCACCCGCACCAGCGGCAGCTCAATGTCCTTCATCAGCTGTGCGGCGTGCTTTTCCTCCAGGCGCCCGACCAGGTACTCGGAGAGCTCGTTGATGGCCTGGCTCTGGGCCAAGGTGGCGTTCTTCAGCTCCGGGTCCACCCCCATCCCCAGGTCCAGCTGCCCCTTCTTCTCCGGCTTGACCACCGGGACGGTGGCCTTCAGGTGGTACTGGGCGATGTCGGCCAGGTCGTGGCTGCGCCGGTCCGGCTGGATCAGGTAGGCGCCGATCAAGGTGTCGTCGACGACGCCGACCAGGTCCAGACCGCGTTCTGCCAGCAGGTGCATGCTGGCCTTCGCATCGTGCAGCACCTTCGGCGCGCGCGGATCCCCCAGGTAGTCGGCCAGCGCGCGGTCGGTCTGCTCATCCAGTTCAGTCAGGCTGATCCAGGCGGACTCGGTGCCGTGGGTCAGCGCCAGCGCGGCCGCTTCCCCGCCGCTG
>NZ_BAXF01000474.1:0-1656 GCF_001310435.1 Arthrobacter sp. JCM 19049
CGGAATCAGGGGTGGTTCCCGGGCGGGACCGGGTTAGCCGTCGACGCGGCGCAGGCGCGAGAGCGGGGCCAGCTCACCGGGGAAGACCTTCTTCACCCCGTCGCCCATGGCCTGCTCCAGGATGCGGATGTCGCGGATCAGCGCCTCGAAGCCCTTGGGCTCCAGCGAGGAGGCCTGGTCCGAGCCCCACATGGTGCGGTCCAGCGTGATGTGGCGTTCCACGGTGACCGCGCCCAGGGCGACGGCGGCCAGGGAGATCTGCAGGCCGCGTTCGTGCCCGGAGTAGCCCACCGGCACCTGGTAGCGATCGCGCAGGGTCTCGATGGTGCGCAGGTTCGCCTCCTCCGGGGGCAGCGGGTAGGTGGAGGTGGCGTGCATCAGCACCAGCTTGTCGGTGCCCAGGGTTTCCACGGCCTTGTCGATCTGCTCGATGGTGGACATCCCGGTGGACAGGATGATCGGCTTGCCGGTCTCGGCCAGCGCCCGCAGCAGCTCCAGGTCGGTGACCGAGGCGGAGGCGACCTTGTGGGTCACCGCGCCCTGGGCCTCCATGAACTCCACCGAGGGAACGTCCCAGGGGGAGGCGAAGGCGTGCATGCCCTTGGAGGCGGCGTAGGAGATCAGCTCCTTGTACTGGGCCTGGTCGAACTCGACCCGGTAGCGGTAGTCCAGGTAGGTCATCTCGCCCCACGGGGTGGAGCGGATCTTGTCGCGCATGTCCATCGGGGTGGAGATCTCCGGGGTGCGCTTCTGGAACTTCACGGCGTTCGCCCCGGCGGCCGCCGACACGTCGATCAGCTGCTTGGCGATCTCGATGTCACCGTTGTGGTTGATTCCGATTTCGCCGATCACGTACACCTGCTGGCCGGCACCGAGCAGGTGCTCGCCGATGGCAACGGGCTTGATTTCGGTGTTCACGGTGGTCATGGATACTGCCTTTCGTAGTGGTGGAAAGTCTGTGGTCGTGGGGCTGCGGACCAACCCCGGACGGTCTTTACCTGCTGCGCGCGGCCAACACGAGTTCGGCCAGTTCACGCACCGCGCCGGACCCTCCGGCACGGGTAAGTCGGTGTCGGGCCACACGGTGGGCCTCGGGACGGGCATCGGCCACGGTGACCGGCCAACCCACCAGTCCATGGCGGGCACGTCATTGACGTCATTGCCAGATAGGCCACCCGGGCGGGATTGATGGACTCATCGGCCATCCAGCGTGAGAGGTATTCGGCCTTGGACTCAATGCCCTGGGCGACCTCCACCTGCAGCTTCGCGGCGCGGGCGGAAACGATCCGGTTGCGTTCCTTGGACAGGATCAAGAACTTCACCCCGGCCGCCCGCAGCCGTTCGACCCCCATCCCGTCTGAACGCGAAACCCGCACCGATTCGGTGCCCTGCTCATCCAGGTAGGCGGTGTCCGGGGTGTGCACCCCGTCGAAGTCGGTGACCACCGCATCCACCTCGATGTGTCCGGCGGCGCCGGTCGCCTGCTGGTCCGCCCAGTGCAGGTCGGCTTCCGAATCGATGTCGATGCCGTGCTCCACCGGTACCTGCTGGATCGCCAGGGTCCCGAAGAAGCGGTGCCCGCTGGCCAGCAGGCCGGGGGTGTGCATGGCGTAAAAGGCGCCGGTTTCCCGAAACCTGGGTTCCGGTCCTGGCGGC
>NZ_BAXF01000475.1:0-1658 GCF_001310435.1 Arthrobacter sp. JCM 19049
CGATCGTGGACATCACCGCCGCGGCGCTGTACATGAACTTCTTTGGCAAATACGTGCCCTGGATCGGCGCGGTGCCGCAGTGGCTGTGGGCGCTGGCCGCCCTGCTGCTGGTGCTGTCGATGAACCTGATCTCGGTGAAGGTCTTTGGTGAGCTGGAGTTCTGGTTTGCGCTGATCAAGGTGGTGGCGCTGGTCGCCTTCCTGCTGGTGGGCTGCTACTTCGTGATCTTCGGGACCCCGATCGAGGGCCACCAGGTCGGCTTCTCGTTGATCAGCGACAACGGCGGGCTGCTGCCCAGCGGCCTGATGCCGGTGCTGGTGCTGATGCAGGGCGTGGTGTTCGCCTACGCCTCGATCGAGCTGATCGGCACCGCCGCCGGGGAGGCGAAGAACCCGGAAAAGGTGATGCCCAAGGCGGTGAACACGGTCATCGTGCGCATCGCGGTGTTCTACGTCGGTTCGCTGGTGCTGCTCTCCCTGCTGCTGCCCTACACCGCCTACAAGGACGGCGAGTCCCCGTTCGTGACGTTCTTCGGCGCGATCGGCGTGCAGGGCATGGATGTGGTGATGAACCTGGTGGTGCTCACCGCGGCGCTGTCCTCGTTGAATGCCGGTTTGTACTCCACCGGCCGGATCCTGCGCTCGATGTCGCTGAACGGCTCGGCCCCGCGCTTTGCGGGGCGGATGAACAAGGCCGGGGTGCCCTACGGCGGCATTGTGATCACCGCGGTGATCGCCGTGTTCGGTGTGCTGCTGAACGCGATCGTGCCGGCCTAGGCGTTTGAGATCGTGCTGAACTTCGCCGCGATCGGCATCATCTCCGCGTGGGCGATGATCGTGCTGTGCCAGATGGCGCTGGTGAAGAAGGCCCGCGCCGGCCAGCTGCAGCGCCCGTCCTTCCGGATGCCGCTGGCGCCGGTCTCCGGGTGGGTGACGCTGGTCTTCCTGGCCTGGTGCTGGTGATGATGGCGTTCGACAACCCGGTGGGCACCTGGACGATCGCCTCGCTGGCGATCATCATCCCGCTGCTGGTGATCGGCTGGTTCCTGTGCCGTGACCGGATCAACGAGATCGCCGCCGCCCGCCTGGCGGCCGAACGCCGCGTGCAGGAAGACGAGGCCGAACACAGCCGCCTCTAGGCTGGAGCGGCCCTTGACCCTCCCAAGGGCCCGAATCCGCAGTGCGCTGCGGGTCCGGGCCCCTTCGGCGTTGCTGCGGCACCACGGATGAGCCGGTGATTCTGGGAGAGTGGGCCAAGCCCTTCACTTTCACCCGCCCGCTTGGGATGCTGGGGCCATGACGCTCTTTAATCCCATTATCCGTCCAGGCCAGGCCCAGGCTGCCCGGGTCCTGGTGCAGGTAACCCCGGACTATCTGAGCCAAAAGTCCGGGTTCGATCTGGCCCTGTTGCGTGACTTCGAGGCCGGGCGCGTGGAGCTGGACGCCGACCAGCAGGAGAAGCTGCGCGCCGCACTGGAGGGCCTGGGCGCCGTCTTCCTGCCCGAGGACGAGGAGTTCGGCCATGGTGTGCGTCTGAAGTTCAACTCCCGCAAGGCCCATTCGATTCGCACCTGGAAGGTGAGGGCGGCGCGGCCCAGCCCGACGTCGTCTAGGTGCTGCGGGCCGTAACCCGGAACGGTGCACCGGTCCCGCGGCCAG
>NZ_BAXF01000476.1:0-1653 GCF_001310435.1 Arthrobacter sp. JCM 19049
GCGCCGGGCCGAGCACCACCGAACGCAGGCACAGCCCGCTCAGCAGGCGCTGGCCACGATGTGCGCGATCCCCAGCCCCGCATAGAGCACCAGCAGCGGGTCCGGGATCTGCTTGATGTGCGGGTGGGGCAGCAGCCAGGACAGGGCGATGACCGCCGCCCAGGCCAGCAGGGCGAGCAGCCCGGCCCTCCGTGACCAGGCGGTGCTCTTCACCTTTGCCGCCAGCGGCTGGCGGGCCTGCAGGATGGCGCAGCCAATGACCATCCACCACCCGGCCATCACGAACCCGGCGGCGATGTCCGAGGGCCGGTGCCAGCCGGAAATCAGGGTCGCCAGCCGGTGACCGTGGCAAAGCCCCAGGCGAAGGGCCCCCACGACCGGGCGCAGTCGGGGAGGGAGATCACATACATCAGCCCATGGCCGCCGCGGCGGTGGTGGTGTGCCCGGACGGGAAGGAGTTCATGGCGGTGCCGAAATTGAAGTCCGGGCGCTCCAGGACAAAATGCTTGAGCAGCTGGGTGCTGCCCACGGCCGCCACCGCCGCCAGGCTGGCCACCGCCGCCCGCACGAAACTGCGGTCCCGGATCACCCGATAGATCAGGAACAGCACCGCAATCACCGCGCACATGGCCGGCAGCAGATCCAAGAACGCCCGCACCGGCGAATCAAGTCCGGTGCGCGGCCACCAGTTCACCCAGGCCAGGAACGCGGCCTCATCGGCCCACTGGCCCGGACGCAGCCGAACGAAGAACAGGTACTCCACGCAGCCCACCACGCCCAGCAGCGGCAGCGCCCACCACCACTTCAGATGGCGCGGCCCTTTCACTCGCCTGGAATCTCGCATGTTTCCAGATTGTCACACATCAAGTCGCCCCACAGCCCGCCCGATACGCGATACCGAACACATTGTCCTAGGCTGGTAGGCATGGAGAACCAACTGCCCAGCCTCGATGAACTCAAAGCCAACTCGTTTGTGGTGCGCCTGCCGCTGCGCGTGAAGTTCCGGGCAGTGGTCGAACGTGAGGCCCTGCTGCTGCAGGGACCGGCCGGCTGGGGAGAGTTCTCCCCCTTCTTGGAGTACGAACCGGCCGAAGCCAGCCGCTGGCTGGCCGCCGCCATCGAATCCGCCTACCAGCCCTACCCGGAGACCACGGTGCAGCGCATCCCGGTCAACGCCACCCTTCCGGCGGTGAGCACCGAACAGGTCGGCCGGGTGCTGGAACAGTACGATGCGCCGCACACCATCAAGATCAAGGTCGCCGAACGCGGCCAAATCCTGCAGGACGACATTGCCCGGGTCGCCGAAACCCGGCGCCTCTACCCGCAGGCGGCGCTGCGCGTGGACGCCAACGCCGGATGGACCGCCCAGCAGGCCGTCGCCGCCCTGGCCCGGCTAAGCGAATACGACCTGGAATACGCCGAACAGCCGGTACCGGGCATCGATGACTGGCCCGGCTGCGCGAGGACCTGGCCGCACGGCACATTGACCTGAAGATCGCCGCCGACGAATCGGTGCGCAAGCACACCGACCCGTTGGAGGTTTCCCGCAAGGTGCGGCGGACTTGATGGTCATCAAGGCCCAGCCGCTGGGCGGCATCCGCCAGGCCCTGCAAATCGTGGCCGAGGCCGGGCTGGACGCGGTCGTCTCCAGCG
>NZ_BAXF01000477.1:0-1639 GCF_001310435.1 Arthrobacter sp. JCM 19049
ATGCCGGCCAGCCCCATCCGGATCAGCGCCTGGCGGCCCAGTTCGATGGCCCGCTGGCGCGGGGTGGAGTTGATCAGCAGGGCCATCGCCACGTTCTCCTCCGCGGTCAGCTCCGGGATCAGCAGCCCGGACTGGAAGACGAAGCCGAACGCCTCACGGCGCAGCTTCGAGCGCTGCCCCTCCCCCAGGCCGGTGATTTCCACCGGGGCCCGGCCGGGCAGGGCCAGGGTGACGGACCCGGGAGTTCGGGGCCTCGATCCCGGCCAGGGTGTGCAGCAGGGTGGACTTCCCGGATCCGGAGGGCCCCATGATGGCCAGCGAGCCTCCGCGCGCCACGTCCAGGTCCACCCCGTCCAGGGCGGTGGTCGAACCGTAGCGGCGGGTCAGGGCCCGGGCACTGAGAACAGCAGTATTTTCAAGCATGATCCCAGCTTTCCAGCCGCGCACCCACCGCGTCCTCGGCCGAGCGGGCGAAAAACGCCGCCCGTTTTCTCCTACCGTGGTAGCACTCACGGCGGGCCGGGCTGCCGCCCGGGTATGCTGGGCGCACCATGGTTTTGGAACTCTACACCCAGCCGTTTTGTGCCCCCTGCGTCCGTGCCCGCCAGGTGGTGCGCCGGGTGGCGGAGCTGGTCCCGGCGCTGGAGGTGCGCGAGGTCGACGTGGTGGCCCAATGGCAGCTGGGCCGGGAACTGGGGATCAGTTCCACCCCGGTGATCCGGCTGCTGGATGAGGACCGCCAGCTGCTGCGCGCCGAATCGGTGCCCACCATGAACCAGCTGCTGGCAGCGGTCGCCGAGCACCTCTAGATCCTGCGCTGGCCCGCCGGTGTGACGCATCCCGGATCCCGGGTGGTGCGACTCGCACCCCGCCGAAGCCGGGTTTCGGCCCCCGGATGGGGAACAATGGGACGGGTGAGTGTTGCTTCTTCCCTTGGTTCACCGGTCGGCTCCCCTGCGGGGCATGAGTGCTTCCAGCGGGTGCTGGCCGATTCGTCGAACCGCATTGAATGGCTGCGGGCCCGCTCACAGGGCATCACCGCCACCGACGTGGCCAAGCTGTCCACCGAACGCTCCATCAAGTCCGCGGCCTGGGACAAGCTGTACGGTTCCGGTTTTTCCGGCAACCCCTACACCGAGCACGGCCGGCGCCGCGAGCCGGTGATCGCCAACTGGGTGCTGGAGAACTTCAACATCTTCCCCTCCAGCCAGCTGTTCCATTCCCGGGAGAACCGCCTGCACCTGGCCACCCCGGACGGCTGGGCTTCGATGCCCAGGGCACCCCGGTGCTGGCTGAAATCAAGACCACGAACAAGCCCTTCAACCGGGTTCCGCGCCACTACCTGCGCCAGATCCTGTGGCAGCAGTACGTGATCGGCGCCGAACGCACCCTGTTCGTGTGGGAACAGCACGAGAACTTCGTCCCGCTGAACGCGGTGCCCGAATTCCGTTGGGTTGAGCGCGATGACACCATGATCGCGGACCTGATCGCCAAGCGGGGTCGCTGATCGACGAGCTGCGCCGCCGCACCCTGCGCCAGCAGCAGCTCGACGATTACGGTCCGGCCGCCCTGCGCCTCTAGGCGTCCTGCTTCCGCCGCTACCCCCTGCGCCGGACCCTGCCCTTAACGAACAGCGGCG
>NZ_BAXF01000478.1:0-1642 GCF_001310435.1 Arthrobacter sp. JCM 19049
CAGCGACGTGCGCACCGCCGTCCCGCTGACCCCGGTGCTGCTGGCCTGCGCCCTGCTGCCGGCGGCCGCCTACTTCGGGGGGCTGCAGGCCCTGGCTTCGCCTACCTGGGCTCACTGCTGCTGGCGGTGCTGTTCAGGATCATGGAGGGCCTGAAGGGCGCCAGTGCCTCGATCATGGCATCGGTCTTCATCATCAGCTGGGTGCCGCTGCTTTTGAGCTTCGCCGTCCTGCTGCTGGCCGATGAGAAGGGCCGGTGGCTGATCGCCTCGATGCTGCTGCTGGTGGTCGCCAATGACACGTTCGGCTACATTGTCGGGGTGCTGCTGGGCCGGCACCCGATGGCCCCGAAGGTTTCGCCGAAGAAGTCCTGGGAGCTTCGCCGGGTCCATGCTCGGCGCCATGGTGATCGGTGCCCTGTGCGCCCAGTACCTGCTGCAGATGCCGTGGTGGACCGGGCTGATCCTGGCGGTGTTCATCGTGGTGGCCGCCACCACCGGGGACCTGTCCGAATCTATGGTGAAGCGCGAACTGGGCATCAAGGACATGAGCAACCTGCTGCCCGGCCACGGCGGGTGATGGACCGGCTGGACTCGGTGCTCTTCTCCGTTCCGCTGACCTATCTCGCCTCCCACCTCATCGATTGGGTGACCACCTACTCCTAGGACCCGCGACGGTGTGCCCCGGCCCGCGGGGCAACTCGAACGCATAGAATATTGCCGGTACCGTGCGCGGTACGACCAGGCCACGAACCAGGCGCGAGCCAGTACGACGAAGGATGAAACGTGTCGCAGCAAGCAGATACCCCGTTTTCCCGGGTCTCCGAGCAGGAGTTCGGGTACAACATGAAGCAGGTAGACGCTTTCCTGGACCGGGCGCGGGAGACCTTCAACGGCGAGGGGTCCGATGAGACCCTGGTGACCAGCACCTGGTGCGCCGCACCACCTTCGCCCCGCAGAAGGGCGGCTACAACGCCCGCGAGGTCGACGGGGCACTGGACCGCCTGGAGGACGTGTTTGCCAAGCGGGAACGCGATGACCTGATCGCCCATCAGGGCGAGGAGGTCTGGCTGCAGCAGGTGGGCCGGTTGGCCGCCATCCTGCGTGGCCGCCTGCACCGCTCCCACGGGGAACGCTTCCGCCGCCCCTCGCGCTCCAACGCCGCCAGCTACAACGTCGAGGACGTTGACCGGTTGTGCGACCAGCTCATCGAGTACTTCGAAAAGGACGTGCCGATGAGCGTGGACTCGGTGCGCCGCGTCGAGTTCCGCACCGCGATCGGCACCGAGGGGTACGAGGAGTCCCAGGTAGACGCGTTCCTGGACCGCGTCGTGGAACTGATGGCCTCGATCGACTAGCACCGCAACGAACAAGAGCGCGGCGGGCCGCCCCTGGCATGGGGCGGCCCGCCGCGCTCTTTTCCTGCCTCCAGCTCACCGCAGCACGGCACTGAACGCCGGTGATCCGGTGAGGGTGGGGTCAGTCGCTCAGGGTGCTGCGTTCGGGCACGTGCAGCCGTTCCAGGATCCGGTCCACGTTGCGCGGAACCCGTTTGGCGGTGGTCAGCGAAACCAGGACCGTGACCACGAACGCCAGCGGCACGCTCCACGCGGCCGGCTGGCGCAGCAGCGCCGCCAGCACGGAC
>NZ_BAXF01000479.1:0-1625 GCF_001310435.1 Arthrobacter sp. JCM 19049
ATTCGGCCAGCAGCCCGCTGACCAGCAGTGCGAGGGCGCAGCTCACCGCGCCGGTGAGCATCCCGGCCATCGCGCCAATGCTGGTCAGCTGCCGCCACCAGATGCCCAGCAGCAGCAGCGGGCAGATGGTTGAGGCGGTGAAGGCGAACACGTTGCCGATCGCCCCGGCCAGCGCCAGGGAACTGGTCAACGCCGCCACCAGCAGCGGCGCCAGGGTGGCGATGACCGTGGAGATCCTGAACCCGCGCACCGTGCCGGCAAAGAACTCCTGGGACACCGCCCCGGCCAGGGAGACCACCAGGCCGGAGGTGGTGGACAGGAACGCGGCGAAGGCGCCGCCGACCACCACCGCGGTCAGCACGTCCGCGGCCCAGCCGTCAAAGATCCACTGCGGCAGCAGCAGCACCGTGGCATCGGCGTTGCCCGGGGCGTGGTGCTCGGGGGTGTAGAGCCGTCCCAGCACCCCCAGGCCCACCGGCCAGATGTAGAAGACCGACAGCAGCCCCAGCACGATGACCGTGGTGGAGCGGGCCGCCTGGCCGGTGGGGTTCGTGTAGAAGCGCACCAGCACGTGCGGCAGGCCCAGGGTGCCAAAGAGCAGGGCAATGATGATGGAAATGGTTTCGTAGAGCCCCAGCTGCCGCCATCACCCATGCGTTCGCTCAGCTGCTGCACCCGCATCCCCGGGTCGTTGCCCGGGATGATGCGCACCAGCAACAGCACGGTGGGGATCACCAGCGCGGCCAGCTTCAGCCAGTACTGGAAGGCCTGCACGAACGTCACCGAGCGCATCCCGCCGGAGACCACGGTCAGGCACACCACCGCCGCCACGATCAGCGGCCCCACCCAGCCCGGCAGCCCGGTGGCAATCGAAAGGGTCAGCGCGGCCCCGTGCATCTGCGGGACAATGTACAGCAGGCAGATCAGCACCACCAGGTAGGTGGTCAGCTTGCGCAGCGGCAGGGAGGCGAAGCGGATCTGCGCGAAGTCCGGCAGCGTGTACGCCTGGGAGCGGCGTAGCGGCGCGGCCACAAAGAGCAGCAGCATCAGATAGCCAGCCGTGTAGCCGATCGGGAACCACAGCCCGGACTGCCCGGAGACCACGATCAGCCCGGCCACCCCCAGGAAGGAGGCGGCCGAAAGGTATTCGCCGCCGATCGCCGAGGCGTTCCACCAGGGGCGCACGGTGCGGCTGGCGACATAGAAGTCGGAGGTGGTGCGGGACAGGCGCAGCCCGTGCACGGCCACCAGCACGGTGGCCAGGCACACCACCAGCAGGGTGAGCAGGCTGAGCACCGCCATCATCGGGCGATGCTCCGGTAGCGTTTCTCGTTGCGCACCGCGGAGATGTTGTACAGCACCCCGGCGATCAGGATCAGCGGGTACACCCCCAGCCCCAGGATCCACCAGGCAGCGGGATGCGCGCCAGGGTGATCTGGGAAATCTGCGGCCAGTAGGAGAGCAGCACCGTGATGCCCACCAGCAGCACGATGATCCCGCTGGCTACCGAGACCGCCAGGCGCAGCTGGGAACGGATCAGCTGGCGCACATAGAAGTTCTCGGCGCTGTGCTCGGCGGAGGGAACTGCAGTCCACGGCGGCATCCGCCGGGCCTGGACCGGACCC